>DASWLV010000159.1:0-29821 GCA_036400075.1 Pyrinomonadaceae bacterium | reverse complement strand
CTATTTCGCGCTTAAATTGGTGACGTGCTTGGTCAAACGCGATTTGTAGCGAGCGGCGGCATTGCGATGCAACACGCCTTTAGCGACCATTTTGTCAATCATCGAGACGGTTGTCGGCAAAACAGCCTGACTGGTTTCCGCATCTTTTCCGGTGATGGAAGTGCGGAGTTTTTTGATTTCCGTGCGCAGACGGCTGCGGTTGCGGCGGTTGACTTCGTTGCGGCGTTCGGTCTGGCGAACGCGCTTTTCGGCTGATTTATGATTCGGCATTAAATTGTTCCTCTAAAACTACTTCTTTCTTAAATCCTAATAGCGAGCAAATTTGCTGACAAGCAAAACATTAAGGATAATTTTTGATTCTTCGAATGTCAAGTTTTCGGGTTGTTTCTCTCGTAAATCAAGCGCAATCCTTCGAGCGTCAAAGTGTCATCAACGGTCTCAATCAACTTTGACGCCTGAGCAATCAATTTTGCCAAACCGCCGGTGGCAACAACGCGAGTTTCCGCGCCCAATTCATCAATCATTCGTCCCAGAATTCCGTCAACCAAACCGGCGTAGCCGTAATACAAACCCGACTGGATGGAACCGACCGTCGAATTTCCGATTACGCGCGAAGGTTTTCGGATTTCCACGCGCGGCAATTTCGCGGCTCGTGCAAAAAGCGCATCCGAAGAAATCGTAATGCCCGGCGTTATCACGCCCCCGAGATATTCGCCCTGCTGATTGATCGCGTCAAAAGTCGTCGCCGTGCCGAAATCAACGACAATGCAAGGCGTTCCATAGCGAAAAACAGCGGCAACCGCGTCAACGATTCTGTCCGCTCCGACATCCGACGGCGGTTCGTACAAAATTTTTAAGCCGGTGTTTGTTTTGTTATCAACAAAAACCGGCGCGTGATTAAAATAATTTTCGGCAACTTTTTGAAAAGTAAAATTCAAAGGCGGAACTACCGAAGCGATGACGACCGCCGAAATCTCACGATAATCAATCTCCGAAAGCGCGAAAAGCTGGCGCGCGACGATTCCGTATTCGTCCGCCGTGCGGTCGCGAACCGTCGCCATTCGCCAATTTGCAATTAATTTTTCGCCGGAAAAAACCCCGAGAGAAGTGTTTGTGTTGCCAACGTCAATTACTAAAAGCATCAGTAATCAGTAATCAGTAATCAGTAATTAGTAATCAGCTTTTAAACTTATTACTTATTACTTATCACTGATTACTTTTTAGCCGTGAAGCGGTAAACCGTCGTAAGCGACTTGCCAGCCGTTTTGGCGGCTGGTGCGAAGGCTGCGCTTGAACCAATCGAGGGCGTCTTCCGGGTTATCGTAAAGCTGTACAGCCGGGCGTTCTTCGCGCGGGTCAATGCGGCAAATTGTGCCGCCCTGGTCAAAAGTTTGGACGCCGAGAACGGCAATCATATCTTTTTTGGTCAAAATTACGGTTCGTCGTTTGATGTTGGTCAATTCGATTTCAAAAGCCGATTCGTCCATTTCATCCGCGTCGTCAAAATCTTCGCCGAGTTCGCTTTCTTCAAACTCGTCGTCAAAATCTTCGTAAAATTCGTCTTTGTTCATTTTTTTATCTTATTGTCGTCGCAGCGAAACAACATCGCCCGCGTAAACAATTTTCATTAAACCGTTTTCCGCGCGCACGCGCAACGCCCCGCTTGATTCTAAGCCGCAAGTTTCTCCTTCAAAGCTCTCGTTTTCAAGCGTCACGCGCACCGATTTGCCGAAAGCGTAGCTTGAACGCTTTGTCCAAAGCTCGATAATTTGTTCGCTGCCGTTAGTTAGATGCAAAATTCGATAATTTTTCTCCAGGTTTTTTGTCAGCGCGGCGAGCAATTTTTCTGCGTCCGGCGCTTCTCCTGTTTCGCCTTCGATTGTGGTTGCCGTGTTAAAAAGCTCCGGCGCAATCGCATCTTTTTTCAGATTAATTCCGATTCCCAAAACAACCGCAATTCCTTTTTCCGTCTCGACCATTTCCGCCAGAATGCCGGAAAGTTTTTTGCCGCCCGCAAAAACGTCGTTCGCCCATTTTATATCGGTCTGCAAATCGCACGCTTCTCCAACGGCGTCCGAAACCGAAATTGCCGCCGCCAAAGTTATCAAAGGCAATTTTTGCATTTCAAATTTCGGGCGCAGAATCAAGCTGAAATACAATCCGGCATCTACGGGCGAATGCCAAACCCGCTCGCGCCGCCCGCGCCCGGCAGTTTGCTGCCGCGCAACGACGCATAAACCTTCGTTTGCCCCCATCTTTGCCTGCCGTGCGGCTTCGTCATTGGTTGATTGGAGCGAATCGAACCGTAAAATCGTAAACTGCATTAAAATTTTCAGCTAAAACAACGGATTTGTTAGATTGGAATTTCGAATAATTTCAAGAGCGTCGGCGGCAATCTGCGCTAAATAATAATCTTCCGCGTTCAAGTTTTCCTGTAAAACCTGAATTGCAGATGAATCTGCAATCACTCCAAGCGAGCGTGCTGCTTCGCGCCGAACATCATCGGTGTTCGTTTTGTCGCGCAAAGCGGAAATCAAAGTCGGGGCTGCTTTTCTGTTTCGGATTTGTCCCAGAGATCTTGCCGCAGAACGACGAACAAACTCATCTATAACTCGATTTTTTTTCGTCATTGGAGCGAGCAAAACCTGGCTTAAAGGCTCAATCGCCCGCTCATCTGAAATTTGTCCCAAAGCAATCGCAGCCGCCGCCCGAACGCTTGCAGTTTTATCGGTTTGTAAAACCCTAATTAAAGAATTAACGGCGGTTTTGTCATAAATTCTGCCAAGCGCAAAAGCCGCTTCGCGCCGCACAAATTCGGATTTGTCGGACAACAAAGGCAGCAAAGATTGCACGGCGTCCGTCGAAGCCAGATAAACAACGGCTCTGGCGGCTTCGGCGCGGACGATTTCCGCAGAATCGCGCAGGGCATTTGCGGCAGCCTGCGAAGCGACCGCATTTCGCAGCAAACCGAGTTGATAAACGGTATCGCGCCGCGTTTCAACGTCGGCTGATTTTAATTTTTGAACTTGTACGGCAATAATCCGGCGCTCAATTTCCTGTTCGGTGGTTTGCGCGAATTGCGGTAAAACAAACCCGAAGAAGCAGAGCAACGAAATAAAAATAAATTTCATATCGCGCCGTAATAATTCTGCGGTGCGTTGCCGTTGCCCCGGCGCGTCATTTCCCACTCGAAAACTTGTCTGGCGCGACAGTTTTCGAGGCGGCTTTGCAGCGAAGCGATTAATTCGTCGTCAGTGATTAATTCGACATTATTTGATGCGTCGAGGCGTGAAGAAACCTTGTTTAAAATTACGGGAAAATTCGTTTCGGAATGGTAATCGGATTTGTGCGCCTGTTGTTTATTAAATCGTTCAGCCATGTCCTTTCAGCTCCTTTTCAGCATCGGACGACAGCCTACCTCGATTCCGGTTTAGGGCGCGAAACGCCTGCGCGGTGCGGGAGCGGGCTGTCGTCGAAATTTATGTTGTTCAATTAGTAAATTTCTCAAAACTTCTCTAAACAACCTATCTCCACAGTTTAGATTTGAACTTAAAGTCGTTGCCTCAAATATAGCCGAAGTTATTTGTTAAAATCAAGCATTTAAACCGAAAAGCGGCTGACCATCGCCATCAGGTCAAACCGCTCCTCAGTGGTTTCAGCTTGGAAACCGAATTTTTGAAATCATTTTTAAATATCGGCTTTTGACGCGACGAGATGCATCGTGTCAAAAATCAAGACGGCAATCGGCGGATAAAAAATCAGTTCAAAATGCAGATTCGACGCAAAAAGATTGCCCATCATACTGGTAATAATCATTTCCAAATATTTGCCGACAAGAATGCCGACTCCGAGACTGACTACAACTCCCAAACACAAAAATGCGGTTGCCGAAAGTCTGGAAAAAGGCTTTTCATCTTCGTCGTCCTCGTCGCGCAAAACCGAATCGTGCAATCTGTCCGAAGCTCGCGTATAACGCTGGTAGCCAATTTGCAAACGCCGCAGCAGATGCCAGCTTCCGACGACGAAAAGCCCCAAAACAATTGATTTGCCCAACAAATCGGAATGTGACCAAAATTGCGGTTTGAGCATTCCGACGAAAAACGTCGAGATAAAAAGCGCGACAATCGGGAAAACGGCTTGCTGCAAAGCCTGTGTTTCAAGTCGTTCGCGTTCGATGATTCGATCAACGACCGCGTCCATCCGTCGCTGAATCGCCATTCGGCGCAGACGCCGCGCGTGCGGATTGTCGGAAAAAATCACGGAGTCGCTGCCGTTATGACGCGCTTTGAGAAGCTGCGCGTCGTAGCGCGCGCGTTCAGCCGGATTGCTTAAAATTTGATAGGCTTTCGCAATTTGAGCAAACTCGCGCGAGTTGATGTTAGAACCGCCGTTCACGTCCGGGTGTAGTTTTCGAGCAAGCCGCCGGTATGCGGATTTGATTTCTTTGTCCGAAGCCTTTGGCGAGACTTTTAAAATGCGGTAATAATCAACCACTTGTTTAAACGGTAACGGCGCTTGAGCTTATCGCCTTGCGAGAGCGACAGCCGGAAGAGCAGCAAGTCGCTCGGCAGTAGTTAGAATATAACACACTGCGCAAGGTTTGTCTGCGATTTGAAACACACCAAAAAAGCGAATTTTCTACAATTATTTTGTCCGATTCAGTGTTCGGTTTGCCCGGCAAGCAGCGCAAGGGCGTGCGGCAATACCGGCTTGATAACATCGAAACATTCGCGCACGGCTTTTGGCGAGCCGGGTAAATTAACTATCAAACAATTTCCGCGAATCCCGCACACCGCGCGCGAAAGCATTGCGGTCGGCGTTTTTTTCAGACTTTCAAAACGCATCGCTTCAGCTAAACCCGGCGCTTCGCGTTCGATAACCGCGCGCGTGGCTTCGGGCGTCGTGTCGCGCGGTGCGAATCCGGTTCCGCCGGTCGTGACGATTAAATTCACCGCTTCGCGCCCGCTTTGGTTTTTTAAAACTTCGACCAGCGAATCAAAATCATCCGAAACAATTGTTTTCTCGACGATTTCGGCTCCGATTTCTCGCAAGCATTCAACTAAAACCGCGCCCGAAACGTCTTCCGACTCGCCGCGCGAGCAGCGGTCGCTGACGGTAACGGCGACGGCTCGAATTTTAATTTCCATTTTTTCCGACAACCGTAATCTCCCGTTCGTTTCCGATTTTTGAGCCTGCTTTGACGCGCGTTTCATTATCAATTATCGTCCGAAAAACTTCGGCGTCTTTTTCAATCACGGCGTCGTGCAAAACGATTGAATCGCGCACCGTCGCTCCTTCTTCGACGATTACGCCGGGTGAAAGAATCGAACGCTCGACTCGCCCGCGAATCTTTGTGCCGCCGGCAATGAGACAGTTTTTAACTTCGGCGCTGGCGTCAACGAACGCCGGAACGCGCTGTGCCGCGAGCGTTAAAATCGCCCAGCGGGCATCATCCAAATTTAATTCTTCCGGCTTTTCGAGCAAATCCATATTCGCTTGCCAGTAAGCGTCAACAGTTCCAACATCGCGCCAGTAACCGTCGAAACGAAATTCAAATGCTTTTCCTTCGGAGACAAGCTGCGGAATCAATTCGTGTCCGAAATCTTTGAGCGCGTTGGCTGAATCAGAAGGATTTGCCAGTTCGTCCAAAACATCCAGAAGCCGCGCGGCGTTATAGACGAAAACTTCGGTCGTAATCAAATCGCTTTCCGGCTTTTCGGGTTTGTAAGCGAAATCAACGATTCGCTCGTTTTCATCCGTTTTGACCACGCCGAAACGCGACGCCGATTCGTTTTCCGGCACTTTTGTCGTCACCATTGTCACGTCCGCTCGTTTCTCCAAATGTTTTTCAACAACATCGCGAAAATCGAGCTTGTAAATGTGATCGGCGCTTAAAACAATCAAAATATCCGGGTTAAAATTGCGTATAAAATTGCGGTGGCGATAAATCGCGTCGGCGTTTCCCTCGGCAAAACCGCTCTCGGTTTCTTCCTCGTCGTCGCGATTTTGATTCGGCGGCAAAACGAGCAGACCGCCGTAAGTGCGGTCTAAATCCCACGGTCTGCCGTTCGATAAATGCTCGTTTAAAGAATGAAGCTCGTATTGCTCAATCACCCAAACATCGGAAATCTGGCTGTGCAGACAATTTGAGAGCGCGAAATCAATCAGGCGATAAAAACCGCCGAACGGCATTACGGGCTTGGCGCGATTTTCGGTCAAAACTCCAAGGCGCCCGCCGACGCCGCCCGCCAAAATCAAAGCTAAAATTTTCGGTCGTTTCATAACTAAGTAATTGAGCAAAATAAACCGGTAAAAATAACCACAGATAAACACGGATTTAAAAAAAGGATAAATCAAAGATGAAGAAATCAAATCTGCTTTATCAAAAAAACATCCGTCTTTTATCTGTGTCCATCTGTGATAAAAATCTTATTTATTTATCTGCCTGACTACTTAAAATATTTTCACGTTTCTATTTTAGTTTCCGTCTGCGACCGCACAGAAAATTGTTTTTTAAGCCGCCGTCGTTTCGTCAATCACTTCGAGTCGAGAGCGTTTGCCGTAAATGACGCTCAGCAAAACTCCCAATACGACCAGCAAAATTCCCATAATTGTTTGCATTGTATAAACTTCGCCGAAAATAAAAACGCCGAAAAGCAAAGCGTAAACGATTCCGGTGTAATTCAGAATCGAAACATTTGCGACCCGGTCGGCTTGCAAGGATTTGGTCAAACAAATCTGTCCGAGCTGCGTTAAAATGCCGCACATCAGCAAACAAAACCATTGCCACAAATTCGCCGGTGTTACCCAATTAAAGGCTGTGAAAACAAATCCGGCGACAACGCCGACGAGTTGAAAATGAAGCACAACGACGAGCGGATGCTCGCGCTCTTTTAAACGCCGAACTAGATTGTAGGCGACGCCGGAACAAAACGCCGAGATGATTCCGGTGACGAGAAAAAACGTCGAAACGCTCGAATCAAAGCCTTTCATCACAAACACGCCGGCAAAAGCCAGCGCGTAAAAAATCCATTGCAGCGCTCGCACCTTTTCGTTCAACAGAAAAACCGCAATAAATGTGGTAAAAATCGGCGAAAGATATTGAATCGTAACCGCTGTGGCGAGCGGAATATTTTGAACCGTGAGAAAAAAAGTAAACAGAGCGATTGTTCCGAACGAGCCGCGCGCGATTAAAAGCGCGTTGTTGTTTCCCCGCCAATCAACTTTTGCCCGAAAAATGCCGACAAAACAAATCAGAGCCGAAACCAGACAGCGAAAGAAAACAATTTCCATCGCGGGAATGCCCGAAAGCTGTTTAACGAAAACGTTCATTATGGCGAAAAAGAATGTCGCCATTAACATATTTCGGACTCCAACACTTAAAATTTGCGAATTTATTTTGTCGCTTATAGTCTGTGCAGGAGGAAAATTCATTTACACAATTTTAGAACTTGAAAAATAAAAAGCCAATTAGAAGTGGTCAAAAAAATATGTTCTTAGTAAAATCACAGGGGTTCGGGCGAGAAATTCTAAGTTAAGACCAGAAAGATTTCCGAATAATGAAACGAAGGTCTCCGCGATTCATCTCAGGCTTGTTCGCAAATTGTGTCATCGAAGTTAATTGTTTGTTGTGAATATGTAATATCAAGATGCAAGAGTAGCCTTGCGTCCGATGGTTTTCAAGTCGTTCCCGCGCTGGTGGTCTCTTGCTTCTGGACAAATCGAGAGAGCGTGTCTGGAACAAATCGTTCTGCAAAACCCGCAATAAAAGACCAAATCATTAATTTAGCAAACGCTACTCCGTCTTTCGGTACGGTCTCCTGAATAAAGAAGACGAATCTGCCACTGCCTTCACCCCCTTGGTTTATTATGGGAAATAAAGCGCCCTCCAATAATTTGCCGCTGATTGCAAAATAAAGCACGGCGGCGAAAATCGCTCCGCTAATCGGCGAAAGGAAAATGCTAAACCAGCCGCGCGCCAATTCCGAGATGTTGTGAATCGGGTCGCCTTCATTTGAAACGCTTTGAAATCGTTGCTGCATACTGACCAATCCGCCCATTGCTCCGACAATCAATACGATGATAAAAGTCGCCGGGCGGATATAATCTTGCGAGTATGGATTATTGGCAAGGAGAACGAAGGCAATAACGACAAATAATCCGACTAGAATGATAACTGTCACCGCTTTCGACAGCCTATCCCGGACACTTTCGTGAATTGGCGTCATCGAGTATCTGAGGTGGAGCTGATTGAGCAGAAATTCAATGTCGGCGCGCAAATCGGCTTCATTGGCACCGGCGTTGGGCGCAAGTTCGGGCGGTTTCGATGCCAGGTACGCTTCGTATTCGCGCAAACCTGCTACATCGCGGTAGCGAGAGCGCAGATTCCAAGCAATTCTCGGCAATTTGGCGAGCGATTGTAATTTCGCCAGCGATAAATCGAAAGTATAAAGGTCATTCCATTCGAGCGCGATATTATCTTTAGCTAGAATTCTCTCGATTATTTCGACTACTTGTGGATGTGCGGCGACTTGTGTAGGCGTTAAGCTTTGATATTCGCCGCGCAAATTTTCAAAATACAGTCGGGCATAATCAGGCAAAATGTGGGCGGGGGGTATATTGCGTCCAAATATTCTTCTAATCCAATCAAACATATTTTTCTCCTGTTTTTAAGATGAACCGGAAATCATTTGAAGCCGAAAAGAACAATCTCGTCAGCAACAACCAATGATCTTTGTACTAACGCGACAAATTCGGCGGGTGCCGAATGTTCAACTTGATTAACCGCCGCATCCGGTAGAGACGATTTTCCCTTCAATATGTAATGTCGAAAAATCGAGTTACGTTACACTTTTTTAAAGTTTTTTTGAAAGCTAGTAATTTCGACCGAAATCGCAGAGGGAACTGCGGATAAATAAAAAAAGCGCCGACAAATTTGTCGGCGCTTTTTGTGGCGGAATAAAAACCGAAGCAGTTTTATTCGCCCAACGCGGCATATTTGAAAAGCCGGAAGCGATATTGTTGGCTGTCGCGGATGTTTTTAGCAATCGCGCCGTGCAGTGTTTCGTCCCAATTACTGTATTGCTCGATAAAACGGTCGGAAGCGACTTTGTCGCCTTGATATTGAATGTCTAGAACCTTTCGCAGCAACTTTTCGATTGTTTCGTGATATTTGTCGTAATTGATTTCGAGCCGCGCTGTTTTCCGGTCGAATTCGAGCAAGCCGTTTTCCAGATAAAAATTCCACTGCATTAGCTGCATCGTGTTATACGGCTGAGAGCGACGCGGGCGATTGCTTTGCAAAACCCTGCGAATTCCGGCGGCGTAAACCGCGCGAAGCTGGTCGCGCGTGTAATAACCGGATTTTTGCAATGCTTGCGCGGTGAAAAGCGACACCAGATCAGCTTTCATTTCTTCGTAAACGTCGCCGTTTTCCTGCAAAGCGGCGTCGAGTTCCTGACCGTTTTTTGTCCGGTCAACGCCGAGATAATGCCCGATTTCGTGCCAGAGCGTGTAATAAAAACTGCCTTCGGGCTTTAAATCGTTTGCGTGTCTTGGGTCAACAGCCGTCTGAAACGCTTTCAGACTGGCGTTGAAGATTTCGGGGTTTTGCAAAATGTTGGCGCGAATCATAATCGTTCGTCCGTAGCGCCGCGAATATAAACTTTCGTTGGGCAAAATCGTCGCCGTATTGCCCCCGCGCGATTGCGCAAAATCCGAAACGACATCGTAAACGCCGACCGAAATATCTTCTTTAACGCGCTTGTGATTCTCGTACGGCAGAGAATTTTCCAGAGCCTGAATTCCGCTCAAAGCCTTTCGTAAATTTGTTGTTTCCGGCTGGCGAGTTTTCAAAACGTTAAGGGAAAAGAAAGTTTTGACGCCGTAAAGCGGATCATCATAAGTTTCGTAACTGCCGATTTGACCGTTTAAATTTTTGAAAATGCCCGTTACCCAAGCCGCATCGCCCGATTCGTAATCGTCGGAAAGCAGATCGCGGCTGCGGTTTCGCAAATAACCGGCAAATTCCGAATCGTCTTTTTCAACCGCATCTGCGGCTTCGTTTAAAAGTTGGCTGGCGCGAATAATGTCATCGGCGTAAGCGACCGAATAAGGCACGGCGTAAAACGATTTTGCATTCGGTTTCATCGCCTGCAAACGATTTTTTAAATTAAAATGCAGGGCGTCCAAAACCGGATATTTGCGAAGTGTCGCCAAATCTTTTTGCAGATTTGCGGCAGCGGCGCGTCGAACGAGCGTGCGCGGATGCAAAATCTCATCGCGTTTATC
Source organism: Pyrinomonadaceae bacterium (assembly GCA_036400075.1). Taxonomy (GTDB): domain Bacteria; phylum Acidobacteriota; class Blastocatellia; order Pyrinomonadales; family Pyrinomonadaceae; genus JALZCH01. The sequence continues at coordinate 19,531 of DASWLV010000159.1, read as the reverse complement.
GGGATTTGCGGCTAAAAATGCGTCCAATTCGGCTTTTGTCGCATCAGCCGGGTACATTCCGCCGCTTTCGGGCGCAGGTTTGACGGGCAAAAAAGGCTCGCGGTTGTTGTCGAGCGTGGTCGCAACCGGACCTTGATTGAGGCGATAAAGCGTCAGAAGATTTTGCGTCGCAGCGGGCGAGCCTAAACGCTTATCGAGCTGTTCAAGAGCCGTTCGCGCTTCGACTGCTTGCGGGTCGCGTTGGCGCTCGTAAATGTTTTGAAAGATTTTGCCGACTTCGTTGAGTTTTTCAATCGTGCGCCGCTCTCCGGCGCTCAAACCGGAAATGTCGGGCGCAAGCCGCGTCGGCTGCATTTTATCAATAATCGGCTGGCTTTTTTCAACAGTCCAATATCCGGCTGGCAGCTTTGCGGTTTGCGCCGGAGCGGAAACGAATAAACTGAATAATAAAAGGACTCCAAGAAGATTTTTCATCATTTTTATCGTTGATTGCGTAACGCTTTTTTCAAAATCGGCTCTAATGTATCAGCAATCCGCATAAAGCCTAAATCGGTCGGATGAATACCGTCAACAGTGGCTTCGCCATCCGAGCCAATCAAATTTTCGCCCGAAACGTAATAAATGTTTTTAAATTTCGACCGAATCAAGTTTTGATAAACGCGCCGCAAAGTTTCGTTTTTATCACGATATTTTTGTTGTTTGATTTGTTCAAACATTGCGTTGGGATAAGCGAGATTTTCTACTAAAATAATCGGCGTCACGGAGCGTTTTTTTCGGATGATTTCGATTAGTTTCGGCGTACGCTCGCCGACTTCGGCTCCGGTGCTTAAATTCGGCAGACAATCAATGACGTAAACCGCCGCGTCCAGTTCGGTCAGCAATTCCGCCATTTCCGGCTCCATTCTGCCGTTGCCGGAAAATCCGAGATTGATCGTTGGGCGCTGAAATCTTCTGCCCAAAATTGCCGGATAAGCCATTCCCGGACGCGACGCTACTGCGCCCTGAACAATCGAAGTTCCGTAAAAAACAATCGGCTTTGCTCGCTCCGCCGGATATGGCACGGCTTTTTCGATTGCCGCTTTTTCCGGCAGACCGATTTCAACTGATTCGACGCCGTTGTAAAGCGGCAAATACAATTGATATTCGCGTTTTCGCGGCGCAATGTTACCGATTAATTTGTATTCATTTATTGAAGATTTCATCGCTTCGCCAATGCCGATCCAGCGCCAGAAACCGTTTTCTTTGACGTATAAATCAACGCCGCTGACGCCGCTTGCTGCCATATGTGCAAGAGCGAGCGATGGCGAGCGCAATTTCCATCGCGCGTAAATCGTGTCAGCATCGGTCACAAAACGAACCGACATTCCCGCCGAGTTTAGCGAAAGTTTCCAAACCGGCGCGCGGACAATTGCTTCGGCTTTAGCGGGCAGACGGTCGTAAAAACTTTTGGTTTCCGTCCAGCCTTTTCCTTCGATTCCAAAATCCTTTAGGTCGTACCAGCGCAAAACGGGCTGCGCCGCGTCGCTTTGCTGCGCGTTTGAGGCGGAAAATAGAAACAGGAAAACGAGAACAATCCGAAAACAGTAACTCATTAAACGAATATTAATGAAAACGCGGAATTGTGTTAAGCGTAAAAAAACAGAATTAAGGGAATCGCCTTTCACATTACTTTTTTTGTCTTTGTGGAGACTAGAAGCTATCTCAAAAATAGCCGATAGTTTTTATCGCGTAGCGATTGATTGAATTTAGCCGTGCGTTTTAACGCACGGTCAAGTAACAAAATCTTCCGCGTCGCATCAGCGACGATTGATAAATCGTAAACAATCAATCGTCGCTGACGCGACGCACAAACCTGATGATTGTTTTCCGTGCCTTGAAAGACACGGCTAAATTCAGATTGCCGCTCACGCGGCAGAGAAAATGATTTTTGAGATGGCTTCTAATAAAACAGCGTAAGGACAGGCGAATGAAATGAGCATTGCCATACAAAGCATAAGGAACGGCAGATAATTTAATTATTCTGCCGCCTCGTCTTTCTCGTCCTGGGCATTTCCATGCGGCACTTCCGGGCTTTTTCTAAGAAAGATCGGTTCTTTCGGTTTACCGTCAATTTTGTAAACGGGTTCTCCGTGTTCATCAAGGTCCGGCACTTTATCCAATTGTTTCTTGAGTTCTTTGTCTTCCATAATTTTCTCCGCGCGTCCAATTCAGGTTTTGTACTAAAAGCCTATTCGAGAAAATCGTGCTCCATTTCTCTCCGGGCTAATTTATTGTGAATGATTATTCTAGCGCATCCATTCCATCTAAGCACGGCATCATCGTTTTTAGGCGGGCGTATCGCTTCGGCTTTCTCGAACCAATTCATCGCTTGAAGGAAATATTCATAAGCGTTTGAGCTTGAGCCGGGCGAGCCGCTGCAAAGAACAGCCTTGGCGCGTCGCTCGTAAATAATTCCGGTGTAGTAAGCCTGCTCATATTCGTCGGCGATGCGGGATAGATATTCTTGAATCTGCGAGTTTCCGACGGCGTAATCTCTGGCAAAACGGTCGCTCATTGCTAAAACAATTGTGACCAAAGCCTCTTGATTGTCCGGTTCAATTTTTAGTATGTCGAGACAAATACTCTCGGCGGCGCTCGGTTCGTTAAGCAGCCGGTATCGGTTCGCTTTTTCCAAAGCCGCCGGAATAGCTTCTTTGGAGACGGGTTTTAGCTCAAACATATTCGCTCCTATACGCTTTTAGAATTATTCTTTTTTGGCGGTTCGAGACCTAAATATTCTAAAGAACTTTTTAATCGGATCGTAAAATTCATCAACAACGCGCTCTTTGAGCGGGATAATCGCATTGTCGGTTATCGTGATGTGTTCGGGACAAACTTTTGTGCAGCACTTTGTGATGTTGCAGTAGCCGATGCCGAATTCATCCTTTAATTCTTCCACGCGATTTTCCGTATCGAGCGGATGCATCTCAAGAGCCGCGACAGCGACCAAAAATCTCGGACCGATAAACTCTTCGTGTTTGTCATGATCGCGCAAGACGTGACAGACATCCTGACACAAAAAACATTCGATACATTTGCGAAATTCCTGCACGCGGTTGATGTCTTCCTGCGCCATTCGCCAGGTTCCATCGGGAGCGTCGGGCTTACGCGGCTTGAACTTTTTGATTCGCTTTTTTACCTCGTAATTCCACGAAACGTCTGTCACCAAATCCTTTTTCAATGGAAACGTGCGCATCGGCTCAACTGTTATCGGCGAATCGAGCGGCAGAGTGTTCATCCGCGTCATACACATCAGCTTCGGCATTCCGTTGATTTCCGCCGAACACGAGCCGCATTTTCCAGCCTTGCAGTTCCAGCGACAGGCAAGATCGCCCGCCTGCTCGCCCTGAATTTGCAGAACGGCATCAAGCACGACCATTCCTTCGGAGATTTCGGTCGTGTAATCAACAAGCTCGCCTTTTTCGCGGTCGCCGCGCCAGATTTTGAATGTCGCTTTTGCCATTTAGATTTCCTAATAAAAGGTTTTATGTCTTATAAATTAAATTGCCACGCTGCTTTAGCGCGTGGTAAATATTGCAAATCAATAAGTCGGCTTTAGCCAAACTTTAATTAACTTCCTAATCAGCTTTAGCTATAGCAAAAAGGATAGATTTATTCTTTCTATTTTTGGCTAAAGCCTTTGTTTATAACTTCGCGCCCACGAGTTGAAACTCGTGGCAATTTATGGAATCAAACTAACTTTGTTCGGAAAATTCCAAAAGTTTGATAATTTGTTCGCGCTTGACCGATGGAAAGTCGTCCAGAAATTCGTCTATCGTTTCGCCGGTTTCCAAATAATCGAACAAGTTTTTAATTGGAACTCGCGTGCCGTTGAAAACAGGCGTTCCGCCTAAAATTTCTTTGTCTATGTTGATAACTTTCATAGCTTGATTATGCCACAAAGCACACAAAGATTTTGGTTCTTCAAACCGCAGCTTCTAACCCATTTCTTCAATAATCTGTTTCAATTCGGCAGGCATTTCGGGAATCGGCACGCGCGTAATTTGCATTTCGCCGTCCGCGCCTTTTTTAATCGTGAAATTAAATTTGGCAAATTCCGGGTCTTTCGCCGGATAATCATCGCGGAATTGTCCGCCGCGACTTTCCTTTCGCTCGATTGCCGCGAGCGTAATCGCTTCCGAAACATTTAGCAAATTGTGCAAATCGAGCGCGGTGTGCCAGCTTGGATTAAAATCAATATTGCCTGTCAGACTTATTTTTTCCCGACGCTCTTTAAGTTTTTCGATGCCGACCAGAGCGCGCTGCATCTCGTCTTCAGTTCTGACAATTCCAACCAAATCCTGCATCATATCCTGCAAATCGTGTTGAATCGCAAAGGGATTTTCGCCGTTTGTCCGGTCAAACGCTTCCAATGACCAGCGCACGGTTTTTTCAATCTGCTCGTTGTTGATGCTGCCAAAATTGTTTTCCCGCGCATATTTTGCGGCATATTCGCCAGCGCGTTTGCCGAAAACTAATAAATCGGAAAGCGAGTTTCCGCCGAGACGATTTGCGCCGTTGATTCCTGCGGCGCATTCACCGGCGGCAAACAGTCCCGGAACGGTTGACTCCTGCGTGTCTGCATTAACGCGAATGCCGCCCATAATATAGTGCGTCGTTGGTCCGACTTCCATCGGCGTCGTCGTAATGTCCAAATCGGCAAGCTGCTTGAACTGGTGATACATACTCGGCAGCTTTTTCTTGATGTGTTCGGGCGCGTTTGAAATTTTTTCCTTAATCCACGCAATGTCAAGATAAACGCCGCCGTTTGGTGTTCCGCGTCCCGCTTTTACTTCGCGGACAATACAGCGCGCAACGTGATCGCGCGTCAGAAGCTCGGGCGGACGGCGCGCGTTTTTGTCGCCCTGCGTGTAGCGCCAGCCTTCTTCGGGCGTGTCGGCGGTCTGGTCTTTGTAATTGTCGGGAATGTCGTCGAACATAAAACGCCGACCTTCGCTGTTTTTCAAAATCCCGCCTTCGCCGCGCACGCCTTCGGTCACAAGAATTCCGCGCACGCTCGGCGGATAAACCATTCCGGTCGGATGAAATTGAATGAATTCCATATCAATCAATTCCGCGCCTGCGTCATAAGCCAAAGAATGCCCGTCGCCTGTTCCTTCCCAACTGTTGCTCGTGATTTTATACGCGCGACCGATTCCGCCAGTCGCTAAAATTACGGCTTTAGCTTTGAAAATCCGAAATCTTCCGTGTTCGCGCTCATACGCAAATGCCCCGACAACGCGGTCGCCGTCTTTGAGCAGGGAAATCACTGTGACTTCCATATAAACTTCAATTCCCTGATGAATGCCGTGGTCTTGGAGCGTGCGAATCATCTCCAATCCCGTTCGGTCGCCGACGTGAGCTAAGCGCGGATATTTGTGTCCGCCGAAATTTCTCTGCAAAATCCGCCCGTCTTTTGTCCTATCGAAAACAGCGCCCCAAGCCTCTAATTCACGAACGCGGTCAGGAGCTTCTCTGGCGTGAAGCTCAGCCATTCGCCAGTTGTTGACGTATTGACCGCCGCGCATCGTGTCGGAGAAATGGACTTTCCAATTATCGCGGTCGTCAACGTTTGCCATTGCCGCCGCCATTCCGCCTTCAGCCATTACGGTGTGCGCTTTGCCGAGCAGAGATTTGCAGACCAGACCGACGGAAACACCAGCCGCCGATGCTTCGATTGCCGCTCGAAGCCCTGCTCCGCCCGCGCCGATTACAAGAACGTCATGCTCGAAAGTTTGATATTCCGCCATTAAAGAATTCTCCAATCAGACCAGATTCCCATCGAGCAAAGACGGACATAAACGTCGGAAAATCCGACAACGAAGAGGCTGAACCACGCAAACCACATATGTTTGCGATTGAGAGAGCTGACGCAATTATAGGTCGCGCAGCGCAAAGGCTTATCGGAAAGCTGATCGCATTTTCCGCCGACCAGATGGCGCAGAGAGTGACAGCTAAAAGTATAACCGCCCAGAAAAAAAACATTTGCGGCAAGCACGATAGTTCCGACTCCGATTCCGAAAGAAGCGTTTCCCGACGCATCGGTAAACCAAAGCGCTTTCCAGACATCGTGTACCAGAAAAATTAAAAATATCAACGCCAGATAAAGAAAATAACGATGGATATTTTGGATAATAAGCGGAAATTTTCGCTCGCCGCGATAACTGTGGCGCGGTTCCCCGACGGCGCAGGCGGGCGGGTCTGCCCAGAATGCCTTGTAATATGCGCCTCGATAGTAATAACAGGTAAAACGGAAACCGGCGGGCGCCCAGAGAATCAACAATGCGGGCGAAAAAGGCAGCCAATCGGGAATCCACGCGGGCTTTGCGCCGAATAAACTATGCTCCGAGCCAAATAATTCGGGCGAATAAAACGGCGAAAGATAGTTTGCGCCGTTTCCCGTATATAAATAATGTTCACCCTGGAAAGCCGCCCACGTCGAATAAACAACGAAAGCGGATAAGGCTAAAAAAACCAGCAAAGGATACAACCACCAAGCGCCTTTGCGCGTAGTTTGACCGAAAGAACGCCGTTTTAAGGGAACAATTGTGGAAGCCATATTAGCCGTCAAATCTCAAACCGGAAGCTTTTTTATTTCAATTAGCTTTGTAAAATAAAACATTTCCTCGGTAAGACGCAATGGTTAATTCGGCTATACGGGCAGGAATCAAGGAATTTGAATTTCCGCGAGCAGTGGAAAATGGTCGGAAGCCGTTTTGACAATCTCCGGCTGCTTGATGATTTCGATTGATTTTAGAGAATCGCCGCTGCGCGCCGGGAGAAAAACGTAATCGAGCCGGACGTGCGTGTCCCAAACCGGAAAAGTGTGTCCGATGTCATCCGGGTGAAGATAACGAAAGCCGTCAATGTAGCCCGCGTCGAGCAGCGTCTGGACGGCTTCGCGTTTGATGTCTCGCCCTGAAATCCAAATCAAAGCGCGAATCCAGAGCGGCATTTTCGGCAAATTAAATCGCTCGCCCGGCGCGAGCGTGTTGAAATCGCCGACAAGCGCGTGGAAACCTTCCTGATGCTGCTTGATGCCTTCCAGAAGCGAGCGAACTTCGCGCGCGCGTTTCGCTTCGCTCCATTTGGAAAAACGCGGTTTTAAATGCAAACCGAAAATTCGCGAATGATTATCGGCTAAAATGATTTCCAGAAAAGAATGAGTCGAACCGCGCGGATAATGCCAGCAATAGTCGGCGATTTCGATTTTTGAGGCGAAAGCAATCGAATGCGCGCGCCGCGCGCCGACAACGGTCATTCCGCAATCGGCGGCGATTTGTTCGATAACGGCGGGCGCGTAGGCTTCCTGAAAAACAACGATGTCGGGCGCGACCGCCGCGACGACTTCCGCGATTTTCTTCCCGCGATTTTGCCCGCCGAAACGAATGTTGTAGCTAAGCAGTCGGAGCTGTGTCACTGTTGTTCTCGGTTTCTTCAGGTTCGACAATCATAAAAAACGGCTGTCCGAAAAAGTCGCGGATGTACATATAAACGTCGGCGGTCGCGTGAATATTTACAGGGCGTCCGACCATCGCTTGCAGCTCGCGGCGAAATCGGTCGAGTTCCGGCGTCGCAATATCCGGGTCTTTGTCGCCGAGCGGTTTGCTATGGAAACCCGGAATATAATATGAGCCGAACATCGCCAGCGATTCCGCGCCGTGAAAAGTCAAATCCAAATCCGACGTTCCCTCGCCTTTTGAATCGAACGGCGTTCCGTCTTCGTACCGGGCGTTGGTAACGACGCTGCCGCGCAAAGATGCGCTGTTCGCGGGAGGCAGCCATTCTTTAATGCGCAGTCGGAAATGCTCGAAAAGTTGCTCATCGCCATTGAAGCCGAGCAGGATAATTCGTTTGCGGATTTCGTCTTCGCTCAACGCGCTGACATCTTCGGTCAAAATCGCTTGTTCGTTTTCGATAATGTTTTCAGCCATAATTTAAGTTTTATAAAAAATCAAAATCTGTTCTGTACGCAATCAAACCAAAATATATTTGTCCGTTTGCGTACAGATTGTCCGCGCGCGGTTTGTAACAATAACGAACACTCAGAAAAGTGTGAGTTAAAACGGTTAAGGATAACTTTATTTGTGAAAGGAAGGAAAAAGAATATGGCAGCCGAAGAAAACAAAGGAAAAGGAACTACCGACGGGGGAATGGGAACCGGCGGACAAGCAGCCGGAAAAGCGGCATCAACCGGTCAAGGCGGGCAGCAAATTTCCGGTGAACAGATTTTCACCACAACCGAAGAAAACACGGGCGGTGAATCGTTTGCCACAACGGGCGCGGGCGATACTTCGACGACCGGCGGCATTAGCGGCGGCGAAAGTAAAGCGAATCTTTCAGACGCTGTGAGCGGCGTTGTCAGCGGCGACACCAGCAAAGCGAAAGATATGTTGAATCAAGCCAAAACCGCGACCGGGGAAGTTGCCAGTCAGGCTCTCGGACAAGTTCAGGAAAAAGCCTCGACATTCGTTGACACGAAAACCAGCGATGTCGCGCAAAGCTTAACAGGCGTCGCCGACACTGTGCGGCAATTTACCGAAACTTTACGGACAAATCAGGACACTCCAATCGCTCAAACCGTCGCGCAATACGGCGATACGGTGACAAATCAGGTCGAACGAATCGCCGATTATCTCGACCGCGCAGATTTGCAGAAATTAACGCGTGATGTTGAGAGCTTTGCGCGCAGAAATCCCGCGATTTTCATTGGCAGCGCATTTGCATTGGGCATTGTAGCGGCGCGCTTTATTAAATCGAGCCAACGGCGTCCGCTTCCAGCCAACAGACAAATCACAGCCGGAACAAGTCGCCGAGGAATCGGGACAACGGGCGGAACAGCCGACATCAATCGCGGAACAACTGGTACGACAACCACCAGCGCCACTATCGCAACCGGGGAACCGCCGGCATTGGGAAAAACTCTGCCGAGCGTTGATTCTCCGACGACCGACACGGGCGCTTCCGATACGGGGACGACATCGCGGCTTTAACGCATGAGCGACAGGAGGTAAATTATTATGGCGCAACCAATTAATCAAATGCAGCAGCCGCAAAATCAGGAAGACCGGAGTCTCGGCGATTTATTTGCGGAACTGGCAACAGAAACCAGCCAGCTCGTCCGTCAGGAAGTCGCTCTGGCGCAAACGGAAATAACGAATAAAGCCACGCGCGTCGGTAAACAAGTCGGTTATCTCGTTGTCGGCGGCGCAGTCGGTTACGCGGCGCTGCTCGTCGTTTTAGCAGCCGTGACAATGGGTTTGGGGAGAATAATCGCTTCGCTGACAGGCTGGACTGAACTAACTTCGGCGGCACTTGCCGCACTTATTGTCGCCGCTATTGTCGGCGTTGTCGCGTATTCGCTCGTGACGAGCGCATTGGCTAAACTCCGCGAAACGAGTTTGGCACCGAATCAAACAATTGAATCTGTGAAGGAGGATGCACAATGGCTGAAGAACCAGGTAAGTTAAGCAGAATTTCGGATGACGATGAAAACACCGACGCCGTTTCGACAGCGGCAGGTGCAACTGATACATATTCGACAGGCAGACTTGGAGATTATCCTGCATCCGACACTGAAACCCGTGAGCTAGACGCAAACGCAACGGATGAAGAAACCACGGAAGACACTGAACAGATTCGGGCGCAAATCGAAGAGACGCGCAGTCAAATGAGCGAAACTATTGATGCGATTCAGGAAAAACTGAGCATGTCGAATATCAAAGAACAAGTTTCGGATCAAATTAACAGCGCAGTCGATACGGCGAAAGATGCCGTTTACGACGCGACTATCGGAAAGGCTGGAAAATTTATGCAAAATGTAGGTAGAAGTTTAAGTGATGTAACTGGAAGTGTTGGCAGAGGTTTAAGCGATGTCACCGGAAATGTTGGAAACGCTTTGGCGGATACGGGTATTCTCGAAACAGTCCGCCGCAATCCGCTTCCGTTTGCTTTAATCGGACTCGGCGTCGGAATGCTCGCGCTGCAATCGCGCCGAAGAACGACGGCGACATTGTCGTCGCCTTCGTACAGCTATGATTATGACGCCGGAAATTACAACGAAGGCGATTATGATTATGAGGGCGACACCGGACACCGAACCGGACGCGGCAGAAGCACTCGTTCAACGTTGAAAAGCGCGACAAGAACAGTAGGCGGCGCGGCAAGCACGGCTGTCGGAGGCGTTTCAACCGCAGCCAGCACCGCTTATTCGGGAGTTTCAACCGCAGCAAGCACGGCTTACCAAGGTCTGGCAAGTGCCGCAGATTCGGCTTACGACGGAATCGGAACTGTCGGAACACAGGCTCGGCAAATTGCCGGAACGGCTCAAGACCAATACGAATATTATCTCGAAGAAAATCCGCTGGCAGTCGGCGCAGTGGCTTTGGCTGTCGGCGCAGCGGTCGGATTTATGATTCCTGCAACCCAAACCGAAGGCGAATTGATGGGCGAATACCGCGATTCGCTTGTGGAAAAAGCCGGAGACGTAGCGCGCGGCGCACTCGACAAAGTGCAGCAAGTCGCAGGCGAAGTTTCCCGCACCGTTCAGGAACAAGCAGGCAGCCAAGATTTGGTTCAATAAAATTGGTGTTTTCACCACAAAGAGACGGAGGCGCAGAGATTTTTATTATTTTCTCTGTGCCTCTGTCTCTTTGTGGTGAATTATTTGTTTATCGGGTAAGCCGGTAAATTAATAGAGCCGCGCGTTTGATTTGTCTGGGCAAAGTATCCAAATCCGCATATTCGCCTTTGGCGTGTGATCTACCGCCGGTTGCGCCCAAACCGTCCAAACCGGGCAAAAGATGAGCGACGTAAGCGATGTCGCCAGCGCCGCGCTCGCCTGGGTCTTGCGCCTCGATTTTTCCAAAACCCAAATCCTGACTCACCGCGTCAAGCTGTTTTAAAATCGCGTAATTTCCCTCGGTCGGAGACATCGCCGGAATCCCGTCGGAAAAAGTAATTTTCGCCTGCGCGCCGGACAAACTTTTCGCCACGATTTCGCGCATTTTGGCGCGCGCCGCTTCCTTTTGCTGTTCGCTGATAAACCGCAAATCGCCGCGCACAATTGCTTTTGCTGCAACAACGTTCGATTTTCCCCAGGTCGTCAGATTTCCTTCTTTTGATTCAACATCTGTTCCTCCCGCAATCACCGACGGGTTAAAGGTTAAATATTTTTCGCCGCGAAGAGTCTCGTAAAATTGATTGATAATCCGCGCGGCTTCAAAAATCGCGCCGTTGCCCATACTTTCTTTAAAGATTTGACTGGAATGTCCGGTTTTCGCCGTCACTTCCAAAGTCCAACTGCTCGCACCGCGCCGCCCGACGGTTGCAATGCCGCTTCCGCCGCCTTCAAAACTCAGCGCCAAATCGCTGCGCTTCGCTGCCGCAATCATATCGCCTCGGCTGATTGATTCCGGCTCGCCCGAATTTTCCTCATCGCCCGTCAGCAAAACAATAACTTGCGCATCTTTGAGCGCGCCCGCAGCGTGCAGAGCTTTCAAAGCGTAAAACAACACGACATTTCCCGCCTTCATATCCGAAGAACCGGTACCGTAAGCCCGATTGCCTTCGCGCCGAAATTTTTCGCCCGTCAAAACTGTGTCGAGATGTCCGAGCAACAGCACACGCTTGCCTTTTGTTCCTATTTTTTCAGCCAGAAGGTGCCCGCCCCGCCGCATCTCTGCTGGCATTTCAATCCATTTCGTCGTAAAACCCAAAGAGTCAAATTCGGTTTTAAAAATTATTCCAACCTGTTTGACGCCCGCCATATTTTCGGTCGCGCTTTCGATGTTCACGCTTTTTTCGAGAAGCGAAACGACATCGTTTTGGTGCGCGTCAATGTAATCAATGATTTTCTGTTCTTCGGCTGAAATTTTCTGTGCCTGAACAAACGCAATACACAAAACAACGAGCGCAAACGTGGCAATAATTTGGTTAATGGTTTTTCTCATTTTATTTTTCTCTTGAAATTAGTGAGTCGTATGTTAAAAGAAAAAGGCGCGATTTTCGAGTCCCGCCTTTTCTAATCTTCTTCTAAAAGAGCTTCGCGCATTGCTTCCAATTCGGGAAGAACAAGCAAATCTTTCGGGCGATTAGCGGTTCGTTTAGCTTGAATTAATCCATCAACTGATAAGATTTTTATTTTAAGATCAAAGAAATTGATTTCTTCCGATTCCTTCAACACAGCTTGATAATCGCCGATGCCTGCAACTTCACCAAGCAAATCAATATCGCCTAAATCCGTCATCAGCGTAAAATTTGTTCCGTGTTGCAGCGTTCTTTCATCCCAGAAAAATGGTAAATTTCCGGGAAATCCACGAAGGCGCGGATTTAATGGTTTCAAAGCTAATGCGATGCGTTTCAAATTCTCATTTGTGCGAGCATAACAAAAATCAAAATCGTCCGTGTTGTACGCCGAACCGTGCAGGCTTATCGCAACGCCGCCGACAATAACGAAATCAACATTATTGCTCGCCAAAGTTCTAATAATCGTTTCAAAACGCCTCATCTTTTAGTTCGTTGCAGCTTGGGATTTTGACGCCGAATTTGCTCAACCGTCTCAACAAAATCGTCTAATTCACGAATGCGCTCTTCCGGTGTCAACTTTAATTTGCGAACGAGCAAAGTCAAATCAATTCCGAATTCTTTCGCTGCTGCGATTTTGCTGCCGGGGCGCGGATTGAGCAATTTTTCTTCGACTCGTTTAATGTTCATAAATTTAACTGTTCGACTGCATCGTATCTTTTCCAAATTCCTTAAACAGTTTATCAAGCCACAAATTCGACAGTTTTTCCTGCACACTATTGGCTTTCAAACGTTCGTTCAAGTTTGAAAAATCAACACGGTCAAGCGATTGGTCCTGGTTGAAACACGAAAAGACAAAAGATTCTTCGCCTGTATGCGGGTCAACGTGGCGCTGCAAACATTGGGCGCAGATTTCTTTCATCATACATTGCATCGGCGAGTTGATTGAGCCGATGGCTTCGTGTTCCTGTTTCAGATATGGAGCTAAAACTGAGTGACGCGCTTCTTTGACGGCGTTCATCATTCTGTCCGAGCCGATGGCAATAATTCGGTCAACCGTTTTTAAATCAAACTGCGGTTCACCAATCTCGCCGTTCACATAAGCGAGCATCGCTTGAACGATGTTGCCGCGATAATGCCGGTCTTGCGGACGATGCGGTTCAATCGCCTCGCCTTTGTCGGTTGTCCAAATCACTTGGTCAACCGAGTTTTCGATTTCCTCGCGCCGGAAAATATCTCCGCCGTCTTTGTAGCCCGCGAAATAAATGATTCGGTTGTTTTTCGCGCGCATCGCTTTGGCGATTGAGAACAAAACGGCATTTCCAAGACCGCCGCCGGCGAGCAGGACAGTTTCGTTTTCGGGGATTTCGGTCGGCGTTCCGGTCGGTCCCATCACAATAACTTCTTCGTTTTCTTCCAAAAGCGAACACATTCTCGAACTCGTTCCCATTTCGAGAACAATCATCGAAAGCAAGCCCTTTTCGACATCAACCTCCGCGCCCGTTAGCGCGAGGTTTTCCATCAACAGCTTTGTTCCTTTTAACTGCAAGGCGTGAGTTTCAAAGTTTTGCAGACGATAAAATTGTCCGGGTTGAAATTGCCTGGCTTGCAGCGGCGCGCGAACGACGACATCAACAATATTCGGCGTCAGGCGTTCGACGCGCACAACGCGCGCAACAAGCTGGTCTTCGAGCATTTCAATTAAATTTGTAAATCCGGTTTCGTCCGTCTGGATTGAATCCGAAATTTCATCGGCAAAAATTTCGACGACTTTTTCATAACCGTCTTTCGCCGAAGCCATTGCTTTGACGACGTTTCCGGCGTATTGCGGATGGTTGTCGCCGTAATAAGTGATAAATTTGCCGTTTTCTTCATAAGAAGTGAAAAATCCGGTTTCGCCTTTTTCCGCCGGAACGACCGCGAGCTTGCCGTTTTTCACCAGTTTATGCGGCAGGAAATATTGTTTCCATTCGTCGAGCTTAAACGTGCCGGGTTTTTCTTTTTCATAAATCACGTTCGGCGCAGTCCCGGCGGCAACGCAAACGGTGCGTGCCGGAAATTCGACCGTTTCGCCCGTGTTTTCAAATTTTCCGGTTTCCGAGTTGTGTCTGACACGCTCGAAAACGAGAGCTTTGACGGCGTTGTATTCGTCCGGCACGGCTTCACGCGGGTCGAAAAGCTCTATGAAATTGATTCCTTCTTCGAGAGCTTTTTGAATTTCTTCGTGGTTCAAACGATACGCGGGCGAATCCTGCATTCGTTTGCGATAAATGAGCGAGACGCCGCCCCAGTCTTTAACGAGCGAAACCAAATCAGGTTTTTCTCCGGCTTTTTCCGCGCGCTCGCGTTCCTCTCGAACGGCGCGACCGTGCGCTAAAAACTCCTGATAAATTCCGAGTTCTTCTTCATTAAATTGTTCGAAAACTGCCGTTTCGCCGATTTCCAACACGAGTTTTTCGTGCGTGTTGAGCATTTTTTCGACTTGAACGGGATAATACGCGGCAATTTCGGTTGCGGTATCAATTCCGGTTAAGCCGCCGCCGATGACAACAGCCGGCAGTCTAACCTGCAAATTGGCAAGCGTATCTTTTTTGAATGCGCCGTTTAACTGCAAAGACATCAGAAAATCCGAAGCCTGACGAATGCCGCGAATCAGGTTGTTTTTCATTCTGACAATTGTCGGGCGTCCCGCTCCGGTCGCAATCGCAATATGGTCAAAACCGAAATCCCAGGCGTCTTCAATCGTCAGAGTTCCGCCAAATCGAATGCCGCCGTAAGCGCGAAAATACGGATGCCGTTCAAGTAATAACTGCAAAACAGTCAGAAAATTCTTGTCCCAGCGAACCGTGATTCCGTATTCCTGTACGCCGCCAAAGCCTGACAAAATGCGGTCGCTCAGTGGCTGGCGTAAATCGTCGGCGTTTTTGATCGGCGCAGGCGTTTTTCCGTTTCGTCCGGTCAAATCCGCTGCGAGCGGCTCGATTTTCAAACCGTCAACTCCGACGACACCGAACCCCTCGTTCAAAAGATAATGCGCGAGCGTGTAGCCAGCCGGACCCATTCCGACTACCAAAACATTTTTGCCGTTATAAGGCAGCGCGTAAGGGCGTTTGGCTTTCAAAGGATTCCAGCGCGTCAGAAGCGAGTAAATTTCAAAACCGTAAGGCAATTCCAAAACGTCGGTCAGAACCGAAGTTTCCGCTTGTGGAATATTGACCGGCTCTTGTTTCTGGAAAATGCAGCCTTTCATACAATCGTTGCAAATTCTATGTCCGGTTCCGGCGCACATCGGATTGTCAATCACGACGAGCGCGAGCGCCGCAATCGAATCGCCGTGCCGTTTCATCAAGTGCATTTCCGAAATCTTTTCTTCGAGCGGGCAGCCCGTCATTTTGATTCCGAGCGGATTGCGTTTGATCGAGCCGTCTTTTTCGTGAAAACCTTTCGAGCAGGAATCTTTCGAGCGTTCGTGGCAAATCAAGCAATAATCGGTTTCATACAAAGCCTCGCGCTGTGTGCCGCGCGGATCGGTCAAATCAAAACCGTCTCGGCGGCGAATATGTTCGGGAAATTCCTGAATCAGTTCGGGCAAACCGTTTTCCCCGCGCGGTCGAATGACGTGAACGAGATTTTGATAATCAAGCTGATGCGGCACGCGGAAACTTTGCCAGCCGCGCACATTGCGTTTGGCTTCCGGTTTAAACGAATGAACAGCAGCCCACGCTTCAAAAAGACGCAAATAAGTTTTGACTGCGAGCAAATCGTCTTCCGCTTCAGAGTTTAAATCGGATTGAAATTGCCGCAAAATTTCGGTTGTTTCAACCGAATTGAGTTTTCGCAAAACGTCTCTGTGCGCGTCCGTTAATTCCTGTTTTTTTGTCAGAGCTTCTTCGATGGCGAGAAGCTGAATCGTAATTTTTGAAATGGTCAATTCATCGTCCTGCGGATCGAAAATGTCAGCAAAAACAGTTTGCTCCAAATTGAGCAGGCTCGCATTGAGCGCATCCAAATCAAATGCGACGGCTTGTTCGGCTGGAAATTTCTTGATTGCGCGGCGCTGGATGAAGAATTTAAATTGCCAAACCGGGTCTTGTTCTTTGACCGATTGCACAAGACTTTCGCGGCGCGGCTCGATGTTAAAAAGACGCGCGATAAAGTTTGAAAGATATGGTGCGGCGTCTGTTAAAATTTTTGATTCGACTTTTTGTTCGTAATTGGCACCCCGCGCGGCGATGTATTGCATCAAAGCGGAGTGCAATTCGGCATTTTCCTGTTTAATTTCGTCGTAAAACGTTTCGGCAAGCTCACGTAGTCGTTCGGGTTTGTATAAATCCGCGTAGGAAAAACTGCTGATGCCGAGTTCAAAATTCGATTTTGTTTCAAATGCCTTTCCGGCATTAGTTTTTGACATAAAATTCAATAAAATTTGTCTTAAATAAAGTTTGTGAAATATTTCGTATTATTTCCAAATATAGCATTTGACGCTTTCGAGCGACAAAAGAGCATATTTTGATTTAGATGAAGCTTTCGCCGCGCGGTTAGCAATTTATTTGGCAATTATTGGGTTTTGAGTTTGTTTTTTTACCGCGATATGATAAAAAGCGGCTTTGATTGGCTGGTGAAACTCGCCGATTGTGTTAAAATACCGCTTTTCCGGTTGAATTTACTCAACGGTTTTTATTCAATTTATCTTCCGCTTCTAAAGAGGTACTGATTTATATGGCAAGAGATGAACGGCTGCTGCCGTTGCCGACTGCAACAACGGAATTGCAGACCTTACCACCGCAGGATATTCCTTCGACTTATTCGCCCGTTTACGACGGCGACCCGTTCGCCGAAGCGCGCTCGGTGCGCGAATATATCAGCGTCGTTCTCAAACGCAAATGGATGATTCTGGCGATTGTCACCGTAATCACGGTTTGCACCGCGATTTATATGCATCGCCTTCCTTCGCAATTTATGTCGTCCGCCGAGGTTTTAGTTGAAACCCGCGCGCCGAAAAAATCGAGCGAATCGGTTTATATCAATTTCTGGTACGACACCAAATATTGGGACACGCAGGTTAGATTGATTCAAAGCCCGGAACTGATGCGCGACGCCGTAGTAACTTTGGGCTTGCATCGCAATCCGAATCTGATCGCGGAACAACCCAAAGCGCCCAGCATTTTCGGAGCGATCACAAATATGATTACCGGCGCAAAACCACCGATGGTCAAAACGCCGACGCTGCCTGTTTTAACCAGCGATTCGGATATTATTGATGTCGGCAATGTCCAATTGCCGCCCGATGAAGCGAAGCGCGCCGAAGAATACGGGAATTATCTGCTCGGCGGCTTGACGGTCGAACCGATTGAAAAAACCAATCTCATCACTCTCAAATACACGCACGTCAACCCGGAGCTGGCATCAACCATTCCGAACGCGGTCGCCGTGGCGTTTATCGCCAGAGATGCAAAGCGCGAAATGCAGGGCGCAATTCAGCAAACCGAAGACAATGCCAGACAAATCGTTGATTTGCAGGCGAACATCAACCGGCTGGAAAACGAGCGAATCGCTTATATGCAAAGAGAGGATTTGCCGCTTCAGCAGGATCAAGGTCAAGCGTTATCGTCAGGTCGTTTGCAAACTTACAGCACAAACTGGCTGACAGCCGAAAAAAAACGTCGTGATTTGCAAGCCGAATATGAAGCCGCCCAACGCGCCAAAAATAATAATCAGATTAGGGCAGTCGTCCAAGACGGTTCAATGCTCAGTAAAGCGGATGAGCTGAATCGAATTCGTCAGGTCGAATTGGAAAAACGGCTTGAAGCCATTGACGGAAAGATCGAGGAGCTGAGTAACAAAAAAAGCCAGCTTCTAGTTAAATATACCGAAGAATACCCGGAAGTCGTTCAGGTTAATGAACAAATCAAATACTGGGAAAAAACCAAAGAAAATACACGGCGCGAAAATTCCCAAAAAATTGAAAGGGAAGCTCAAAAATTAACGCGCGAAGCCGAGAACATTGTTCTGACCGGGCTTCAAGCCAAACTTCAAGCCGCCATTAGACAGGAAAACGATTCAAAAGCGGCTTATTTACGCGAGCGAGCGGCGGCTAACGTGCAAGGTCAGTCGGAAATCAAATTGCTGACGTTAACCCAGGAAATCGAAACCAACCGCAAGCTGCTCGATAACGCTTTGCAGCGTCAAAAAGTGCTTGAATTGGAAAAAAACGATTCGCGCCCAAACAACATCAAGGTGACGCGACGCGCCGAAAGCGCCGGGCTGGTCGGACCGCAGCGCCAGCGCAATATTACGATTGCGTTTCTGGCTTCGTTAATCTTCGGCGTCGGTCTCGCGTTTTTGCTTGATTATCTCGACGATTCGATTAAATCGAGCGACGACGTGGGACGACATCTCGGCTTGCCGACGCTGGCGCTGATTCCGCATTACGGCAGTCTCGAGCGCTCGGTAGCGCGCGGCAAACAGCTCGCAACAGGCAGTGCCGCCCCGAGCAGCAGCGGAGCGTCAACGGCGTTGGCGGCGCTCGACGATTCGCGCTCCGCGCTCGCCGAAGCATATCGCCATTTGCGAACGAGCCTGCTGTTTTCATCAGCCGGAAAACCGCCCCAGACGATTCTCGTCACGTCTTCGCAGCCGTCCGAAGGCAAAACGACGACCGCCATCAATACGGCAATCACGCTCGCTCAAGCCGGAGCCGAAGTTGTCCTGATTGATTGCGATTTGCGCCGCCCGCGCCTGCATCATCATTTTCAACTCGAAAACACGCACGGTTTGACAAACTTTTTGTCAGGCGAGCGCAACACGAGCGAATTGATCAAAGAGTGCGACAAGCTGCCGAACTTGAAAATCGTCACCAGCGGTCCAATTCCGCCGAATCCGGCGGAATTGTTAAGCTCAATCGAGATGCGAAACTTGATAGACTTTTTACGGAGCAATTTCAAGCACGTCATTATTGACTCGCCGCCCGCGATTTCCTTTACCGACGCGGTTATTCTTTCGACTCTGGTTGACGGCGTGATTATCGTAGCGATGGTCGGCAAAAGCTCGATTCATATGATCAAACGCTTCCGTCAGCGCCTGACCGGAGTCGGCTCGCGCATCTACGGCGTCGTGTTGAACGGTTTGAAACGGCACTCGGTTGACTATGGCTATTACGGCTACGGTTACAGCTATTACTATACCTACAACGACGATGAAACTGCCTCTAACGGAAACGGCAGCACGAACGGAAACGGAACAAAAAAATCGTAATAGATTTTCAATCCAAAAAAAGAGGCTTTTATAAGCCTCTTTTTTTTTGTTCCGCAAAATCGCTCAAAGCCGTTTTCCAATCCGGCAAAGGCTCGAATCCCAATTTTTCCGAAATCAAACAACGCAGTTTGGAATTATCGGGGCGCGCAGCCGGACGCTGCAGCGATGCGCTTAAAGTATCGGTGACTTGTCCGGCTCTGACGCCGGGAACCGT
>DASWLV010000158.1:0-16562 GCA_036400075.1 Pyrinomonadaceae bacterium | reverse complement strand
TCGGCGACGCGGACAGCGGTTTCCGAAGCGTAAAGTTTCGCCATTGCCGATTCTTTCGTCACACGCTTGTTGTTGTCTTTCAAATAAGCGGCTTGCATCGTGAGTAGTCTCGCCGCTTCGATTTGCGTAGCCATATCGGCGAGCTTGAATTGAATCGCCTGAAACTCGGCGATCGGTTTACCGAACTGCTGACGTTCTCTGGCATAGCGAACGGCGGCTTCGTAAGCGCCCTGCGCGATTCCGACAGAGAGGGCGGCAATCGAAATGCGCCCGCCGTCTAAAATCTGCATTGCCTGCAAAAAACCTTCACCTTCGTTGCCGAGTCGCTGCGCGTCGTCAATGTAACAATCTTCAAAGACGACCGAAGCCGTTTCCGAAGCGCGCATTCCCAATTTGTTTTCTTTTTTGGCTGGCGCAAAACCTTTCATTCCCTTTTCAAAAACAAACGCCGTAATTCCCTTGTTGCCTTTTTCGCGGTCGGTTACGGCGACCGCAACGCAAGTGTCGCCGCTAATTGCGTGAGTGATGAAATTCTTCGAGCCGTTGACAACCCAGCCGCCGTTTTGCCGAACAGCCGTCGTCCGTGTCCCCGACGCATCCGAACCCGCGCCGGCTTCGGTCAAGCCCCACGCGCCGAGATGTTTTCCGGTCGCCAGCGGCTCGACGTATTTGCGCTTTTGCTCTTCCGAGCCGTACTGAAAAATGTGATTCGTACACAGAGAATTATGCGCCGCCACTGACAAACCGATTGAGCCGTCAACGCGCCCCAATTCCTCGATAATCGTCGCGTATTCGACATAACCCAAACCCGAACCGCCGTATTCTTCGGGAAAAATAATTCCCAAAAGCCCCAGTTCGGCAAGCTGCGGAAAGATTTCGAGAGGTAAATGCTGAGCCTCGTCCCATTCCATCACATTCGGCTTCAACTCGCTTTCGGCAAACTCGCGCACGCTGTATTTGATTTGAAGCTGATCTTCAGTAAGTTCAAAATTCATAAGTTTCGATCAATATTTTAAGGATTTTCTAAACTCAGTTTGCCACAAACGCTCATAAAAAAGGTAGTGACTAATATTGCGGCGGTGAGAAATAAATTGTGGCTATGTTGCAAAAGCCCGAATTTTCACAGGCTTTTGCAACAAATTTAAGCACTTTTGAGACAATATGAGATTTTAAGACGAAGCTCTGTATATTCTTTTTAGCATTAATATACTAGATTCAACATCACGCTTTTACAGCAAAAGTCTGCTGTTTCTTATCACGCTTGAGGAACATATAAATTTTTCTAAAAAAAACTTTGAGTGATGATAGTTTTTTCCTTCTTTCGGGGCGTTATTTAATTGAGAATTTAAAAACACGAAAGGGCAAATACAGTTGTCTCAATTGAAAAGGGTAATTCGATAGCAGACATTACCTGAGTTAACTATATCACCCCCAATTTTCTGTGATACATTTGGCGCACATTAACGTTTAAAGACCAATCTTTCACGCTCTCGAAGGCGACCCGTTCAAGATTCTTCCGTAATCCGCGCGTTAGTGCGTTCGTAAAAATTATTCCCCCAATCGGACCAGTCTCGAATGGCAATTCCGCCATTGAGACGTTGGCTGGTTTTACAGGATTACTACAAAACATTGGCGTACAGCCAAAAGGAGAAACTTATTATGTCAGTAGCAGCAGTAGAAACTACAGAACGCGTTTTCGGTCTTCATTTCCGTTCGGAACCGCCCCAACACATCGGCGGCGTAACGATGGATGCCTATCTTTCGTTTAACAAGAGATCCGGAGAAGTAGGTCGCTCATTCGGCACGGTTGCCGGTCACATTAATCTGACACAGGGCGGATTGGAGAAACCCGATGTCGGCGATTTTATCGTGAAAGGCTCATTTTCGGATTTTACGATAACGCCGCCTGAAGCTGTCTCTATCTATTTTGAGAGCGTTCCCGGACTGTTAGGCGCGCAGGTAATCCACGGTCACATACTTCTCGTTAATGGCTGGGAAAGAGGAACTACCACATTCTTCTACACAGCCGCAGGCGGTCATCCGCTCATAACGGTTGCCAATGCGAAGATCAGCGTCGTTTTCTTACAGCCGTAATCCTGGTCTCAGGGAAATTGCAGGGGCGACTGGTTGTTGCTGACCGCTTAAGTTGGATTTTTCCGATATTGCGGGTGAGGACAAGTCGTCGCCCCTGCAATTCTATTAGCTTTGTCTCAAAAG
The DNA here is from genome assembly GCA_036400075.1 of Pyrinomonadaceae bacterium. GTDB lineage: Bacteria > Acidobacteriota > Blastocatellia > Pyrinomonadales > Pyrinomonadaceae > JALZCH01. The sequence continues at coordinate 14,345 of DASWLV010000158.1, read as the reverse complement.
CCCGCTTTTCCACTGGCTTTTGAGACTCTTTTTCTGTGTTTTTATTTGTTTCAAAAAGGGGCATTTTTGAGATTTTATTTAAACGCCCGTTACAGTAGTTATTTCAGAACGTTGCCACCTATTATCACTTTCGATACTCTAAATGCCATATCTCTGCGCTGGTGTCATATGAATCAAAACCGTAAAACGGGGCGTGTGTGTTGAGCCACATACCGGCTGCGCTTCTTAAGGCGTAACGATTCAGGATTGCGTTAGCGCCGACTTTGTACTCCCCGACGGTTCTATAGCAAGGTTTATCCTTCTTCTTGGGACACTCATTTTCCGTTCCATCGCAGTAAATCGAAAAATCCAGATCAAACACATACCCCGACGCGTGCGGATTTGAACCGCGTGGCGCGTAAAACCTATCAACACCAAAATCCTTATCATTAAACAATCTCCACACCAATTGCGGAGTCCAGCCCGGCGACGACGCCAGCTTTTGGCGAAATGCTAGTCGCCGCGGGTCGCCGGGTCTGCCAAGCTCGCTTTGCGCATCCGCCTCTAACTCACTCGGAAATTGCAGCTCATTAAAAACGTTCTTGTTTCCGGCAATTTGTTGTTTGATGATGCGTAGGTAATTAGCGCCTTGATTCGCGTCATCAGGACGATAACCGCTGGCTACGATGGCGCTGGTCATACTATAGTCGTCAATCGCCGCCCCGTATTCTAGAAAAGCCGTCATCAATAGGTTTGTCGCATCCAGCACATTAGGGTGCAGCTTCTCCTTTTTGTTGGTACCTTTTCCCGTATACGTTTTTAATACTTTTTCGTCTGCGTTTTTAACGGGGCGGTTATTGTGGTTTTCATGTGTTGGCGGCATTGGGAAAACGTAATACCGGTGCCCGTTAATGGTTTTCAGTTCCGCTTTCTTCAGATCTAATTCAAGCATAATTACTCCTTATTTATAGATTTCCCGAATTGTAGTGTTATTTATTCGGTGTTCAGGTGAAGGTAAAGATAGTTTTTTTTGCGGCGGAAATCATTAGAATTAGATGAGAAGTTTCTGAGAAAATAATGAGAAGGTGTAAATAGTTAAGATACCTACGGTTAAGCTGAATAATTTTCTGCGCGATTAAACGAAAAGGGTATCCACGTCAATGCGGTTCACACTATAGTATAAAAGAATATCAAAACGGTTGGTTTCTGAGATGTTTGACCTGAAAACCAGCTTTTCTCTTTAACAAATCAATCTCAAACCGGCTTTAAAACTTATCAGTCTCAAAAACGCTCCCTTTGAGGAACTTCTCTTTGGATATTCACAATTTATTTCTCCGGAGAAACTGACCGTTTCAACAATTCATTAACACAAGATAAGTTTTTATCTTAAATTGTCTGCGTTTTAGCTCCCGTTTGTGACAAACTAATAGCAAAATTAAGCAGCGATGTTTTTTTCAACGAAGAAAACCGATGCCAAAGGATAAATGAGAATGAAATTAAAACTACGATTTCTGATTGCAGCCGTTTTTGTGCTGGCGATTTTTATTCCGGCTGTGCAGGCACAAGCATATCTAACATTTGAGGGCGGCAACGGCGCTCCGCTCACCATCACGCTTCAACAAACCGTCACCTACACAATAAACAATTCAAATTGCTCCGGCGGCGGTCCTGTTTTTATCTTTGATGGAGCGGGCGATCCCTTCCAGGGTCTTTTTCTGCCTGTTACCGGAACAATTACCTTTTTCATCAATGGCGGAACTGCGCAACCCATTACTTCTGCAGCTTCGGGCGTTACTGCCAATAATATTTCTCCGAATGACATTTTCATATTTGGCGCTCAAACGGGTGCGCCCAACGGTAGTACGATTGTTCTCAATGCGGGCACAGTGATGACCACCAGCAACGCCGCCGGTCCTACGCCTGCAAATGGCAGTTACCCCACTTTCATCACTGAGGGTAATGGCGTTCAATGCAGCGAGAACGGAATAGCTACTGGGGTGACTGCCGCATCTGTTTCCATTTCGGGTAGAGTCTTAACAAACAGCAGACGCGGTTTAAACAATGCTTTGGTTTACTCGACTGATCGGGAAGGAAACACTCGCGCAGCTAAAACAAACTCTTTCGGCTATTATCGTTTTGAAGACGTTCAGGCAGGTCAAACCATCACACTAACAGTTGTCTCGAAACGCTTTCAGTTTGCTCCAAAGGTTCTCAATCTCAACGAAGAAATCAGAGAACTAAACTTTATTGGTGAACCGTAAGACTCTTAATAGAAAATTTACCGTTCAAGATTTTAAGAAGAGAAACGTCTCAAAACCGACCTTCCTTGAAACGTTATTGAGGCTTTAATAAGAGTCTCAATAACGGGCATTTTGAGACATTTTGAAAGTCGCTGTGCAGGCTTTCACGCCTATTGAATTGTACGGGGCTGCGTGTTTCCCATAAAACTTTTTTTTACCGGACAGCTAGAATTTGAACGACTGCGCTATGACCGTTATGATATTTGCCTTCCTGAACTTCCCGTTCTATTTCTCGTGCAATTTCAAATCTTAAAGGGCTTAATTCCCGGCAGAGCGTTTCGAGCGACATTGTCATATCAATTTTCGGTCCGCCCGTTCCAAATTCAATCTGCTTCGGTGTGTACGCTTCAAGCAAAAATGTTCCTTTTGATTTCAATCCCGCAACAACTTTTGCGTGAAGTGAACGACGCACGATAGCAGGAACGTGCGCCCAAATGGAGACAATCGTGTCCCAGGAATTTTCTTCGATTTCAAAATCCGATAAATCAGCAACAATGGTTTTTATGGTGACACCGTTTTCATCTGCTAAACGTTGAGCTTTTTCGAGACCGACAGATGATAAATCTACGGCTGTCACCTCAAAACCGTGCATCGCCAAAAAAACAGCGTTGCGTCCTTCGCCTTCAGCCAGACACAAAGTTTTGCCTTTGGTCAAACTCTCAATGTTTGCTTTAAGAAAATCATTTGGTTGTGTGCCGTAAGCAAATCCCTGTTCACTATATCTTTCGTTCCACATAATTATCATTTACCAATAAATGCATTAAAAACACAATGAGGAAGAGTCGTTACATAAAACGCGAAGCAACCGAATGCTAAAGATGGCGTGGGCAAACCTGATTAAAACGGCAAAAAGCGGAAGCCCGCACGCAGTAAGAGTGTTAAAGAAAACGCTCTTACTGCGTGCGGGCTTCCGCTTTTTGTATTTTGTTAACTCTATTTGTCCTGTTCCAAAAGTTTGGTCGTTCCTTCAGTCACGCTGCCCGGACGACTCAAATCAAAAGTGTCGAGCGTTTTCCCCGCATTCTGCGGCGGAATATAAGCCGACGCGGGAACGGATTGCTGCGGCGGCAGAGCATTTCTATTGCCCGCGCCCCGCATGGCTTTCTTCTCTCTCATTTTCCGAATCAGATTAAATTTCTCGGCATTCCGGCGGCGCGGCGCTTTTTTCAAAAATAACATTGAGAAAACGAATATCAACAAACCGCCGAAAACACCGAGAGCCGCAAAAAGTTCGGGAAGCCTGTTCGCTCCGGCGGCGGCGAAAACCGGGGCGAAGAAAAGCGTGAAGCTCAAAAACCAAATCAAAGCGAATTTCAAGCCGCGCGAGCGCGAAAGCCTGCCGTTTGGTTGTTTGCTCGCTTCTTCCAACTGTGGCAGATACCCGTTATGATCGAGTAGCTGCGCAACAACCTCGAACGAAAAGCCGCAGCGTGAGCAAAACCTGATTTCTTCCCTCGCCTGTTTATGACCGCAACTTGGACAAAACATATTTTTGAGATTGTAATTAACAAATTGCCGTTCAAAATTGATTACACCGGAAAACTTTTTAAGCAACTCGCCCTGAATTCATTTACGGCTGACTTACAATTTTGTTCAATAAGTCTAATTGAATGAATTTGATTATTTTAGATTGAGCAATTTCTATTTTCCCGGCAAAGACATTTTCATACTCAATTTCGATGTTTTGATACAATTAAAATCATTATGAACACGCACGGAAACATCATTGACGATAATCGAGGAATTCGTGATTTGCTTTCCAACACAAAACGGATTGCGGTTTTAGGAATCAAAACCGAAGCCCAAGCCGGGCAACCTGCCTTTTATGTGCCGCAATATATGCAGCGCGCAGGGTTTGAAATCGTTCCCGTTCCGGTTTATTACCCTGAAGCGACTGAGATTTTGGGCGCACAGGTTTATCGGAAACTCTCTGAAATACCGGGCGAAATTGATTTGGTCAACGTCTTTCGCCGTCCTTCCGACATTCCCGCGCATGTCGAAGACATTCTGGCGAAAAAGCCGAAAGCGGTTTGGTTTCAATCCGGCATCGTCAACGACGAAGCCGCCGAGACTTTAGCCGCAGCCGGAATCAAAGTCGTGCAAGACCGCTGTTTGATGGTCGAGCATCGAATGATTCGATAAAAAAACCGAGAGTTTATATTTATGCCAAAGCTGGATGCGGTGTTGGAAACCGCGCTTTATGTCGCAGATTTAAAACGCTCGATCTCGTTTTATCGAACCGTTTTTGAGTTAGAAACTTTGTTTGCGGACGAGCGTTTGTGCGCTTTGAACGTTTCGGATAAGCAGGTTCTGCTTTTGTTTTTAAAAGGCGCGTCGAACGAGCCGACGAGTGCTTCCGGCGGCGTCATTCCTCCGCACGACGGCGACGGACAGCTTCACGTCGCATTTTCAATCGCGGCAAACGAATTGAACGAATGGGAAAGCTGGCTGAAACAAAACGATATTTTAATCGAAAGCACGGTTCGATGGGCGCGCGGCGGAACTAGTCTATATTTCCGCGACCCGGACGGGCATTTGCTTGAATTGGTAACGCCCGGTTTGTGGGCGATTTATTAACTTTTTGGAGCGTTCTACAATTTTTTCCCAAACGTTAAATTCAAGTGGTTTTATTTTATAAAAGTTTGTTCGGAAAGCTTATGCTTTACAGGGTTTGGCTAAAAAAAATTGCTGTTCAAAACAAAAAGACCGCTTTCAATCGAAAGCGGTCTTTTTCTCTAAAATAAAAATGTTGTAAAAACTAGGCGGCGCGGCGGTCGTCTGAAGTTTCAGCAAAAACGCGGCGTCCGTTGAGCGCGTCGTCAATAATTTCGCGCAACGCTGAAGCGTCCGGGTTGACATCCATTTTGTCGCAGGCGCGCAAGTGGCGAATAATGCCTTCGGTCGCAATTTCAAGCGGGGCACCGTTTAATTTGGAATAACGCCGAGCTTGTATATGGTCAATTTCCTGAATCCGCTCGTGCAGCGGCATAAAACGATTCTGAATCACTTTTTTATCACTCCTTTATAGTTTGAATGCGTATTTATTCGGTTTTAAAACCGTTATATTTTATAACTAACTGTTAGATGTATTTAAGCCAGCCGCAGGATGTAGGTAAATTATCGAGCGCTGGCGCATGTTCCGGTTCGGACAAACAGGTCTGCTCTAAAGCCCTAACCTGAAATTCCTGCTCCTGAAAGATTTGAATGGTAACACACGAAATCGAGAATGTCACGAACTTTTTTTTGGTGAATGAATATTCATTCATAAATCGAGCAAAAGCCGCAAATTTATTGTTTGATACGACTTGTAACCGCAGTTTAATCCAAGTCGAGCGGGTTTCTAAACGGCGTATCCGGCTCGCCTTCGGCGCGTTTAAAAGCGTCGCGGAATTTTTCCTCAAGCAGTCGCTCGCGCTCTTTCTCGCGATTCATTTCCTGCGCGAAAATATTTTCTCTGGCTTCTTTCTGCGCCGCCAGATTTTTTTGCAGCTCTTCAAACGAGCCGAGCTTTTTCCCTTTTTCTTCGTGCGAGAGAATCGCTCCCGTCGCGGCGTCAACGGTTAATTTCGCTTCGCAGCACGGACAAATAATCGTCCAATTGGTTTTCGCTTCGTTTTCCATATTTGGAACGCATTATAACAATCGAACTCGAAAAATTAAACGGCGAGTAATTTGGAATAATCGCTCGCCGTTTTGATTGTTTGAATTTAACCGCTTATTGATTTTTTTGCGGCGCGCCACGTTTTTCCAACCTCTGCTCGGATTGCGGCGCGGGCGGATTTTCAACTTTCGGTTCGGGTTTTGCGGGCTGCGCGTTTTGGGCGGCTTGCAAAATTTCCGCCGCTGAAGCCGCCATCGGATTTCCCACGACGTTTGGGGGCAATTCTTTGACTTGTCCGTTTCTTAAATAAACTTTGACGATTGTTTTCTTGTTCGCTACGTCCTGAATCCGCTCTACTTTGGCAAGCTCGGCGTTGTTTTTGAAAGTTCGCGTTTCAACCGGAAACTGTCCGAGGCTGACCGTAACTTCCGAATTATCCGGTGCCGGATTCGTAATATTCTGAACTTTAGCGTTTTTCGTCGGATCTCCTTTCGCCATATTCGCATTTGCCGGCGCGTTCGGAATTCCCGGAACCGCCGAATTTGTCGCGGGCGACGCTGCGGGCGCGGCGTTTGCAATCGGGTTTGAATTGCTTTGTAGAACGGCGACGTTTGAATTGGCGTTTGTTCCGGCGGGCGCGGTTGTCGTCGAGCAAGCCGTCGCAACGGCTGAAAGCGACAACGCTGAAATTATTAAAAGATTTTTGCGTTTCATAGTAACTCCTCAAAATGTAAAAAATATCAGCTCAAAATAATGCGAAAAATTGGGCGCAAAAGCAATGAGCGAAACTTTACGAAGAACGTATCTTCACGATTTCGCTTGCAATCTATTTTGCAGATTTTGTTTTACCGCCTGCCATTCATCATCCAGAATGCTGAAATAAACTGTGTCGCGGAGTCGCCCGGAATCGGTGACGACGTGTTTTCGCAAAATTCCTTCTTCTTTTGCCCCAATCCGTAAAATAGCGCGGCGCGAGCGCTCGTTTAAAGCGTCGGTTTTCAGTTCGACGCGATTGCAATTCCAGGTTTCAAAAGCATAGCGGAGCATCAAAAATTTTGCTTCGGTGTTGACAAAAGTGCGTTGAAATTCAAGCCCGATCCAAGTCCAGCCGATTTCGACTCGTTTGTTTGCAAGGTCAATGTTTCCGAAACGAGTCGAGCCGATTGCTTTCCCGGTTTCTTTCAAAACTGTTGCAAATGGCAAAGAAACTCCGCGACGCTGTTCATCAAGAGCAGTTTCGACGTAGTTTTGCAAATCTGCTTCGGTTTTGATTTGCTTTGGCGACCAACGCCAAATTTCCTCATCGAATCCAACGGCGCACAAATCCGCAAAATGTTTTTCGTATGACAAAGGCTCAAGTCTGACAAACTCGCCTTCGAGCGTAAGAGGTTTAATTTCCATAGATAATAAAGAGCAACGGCAGAATCTCTTATAAATACGATTATTATTCACGCATTATAATTTAATTTCGCAGAAATATTTAAGTAATTGAGCAAAATAAATCGGTAAAAATAACCACAGATAAACACGGATTAAAAAAAAGGATAAATCAAAGGGTGTTGTCTCAAATTTTATGCTCTGTGTTTTCTCCGTGACTTCTCCGTGAACTCTGTGGTGAGTTTTTCTCAAGCGAAATTTCACCACAAAGTTCACGGAGAAGTCACGGAGAGCCGCAGAGATTTCGGAGCATAAATTGTGAAACACCACCAATCAAAGATGAAGAAATCAAATCTGTTTTATCAAAAAACATCCGTCTTTTATCCGTGTCCATCTGTGATAAAAATCTTATTAATTTATTCTGCCTGACTACTTAAAGAAAGTGCCGATGCAAATTTTGCGGGCTTATAAAGTTATATCTCCTGGTGAAGGAACTGCTCTTGGCGCTATGACGAAATATGCCATTAACGTGCGCGGCGTTTATCAAGTTGACAAGAAAAATAAGCAATTACAGTTTCTCGGCGCAAGACCGGATTCCCTTCCGGCATTTTCAGAAGACGGCTTAAGAAAAAAAGCCGGAATTTTGCAAATCTCCTCCAGCCCTTTACTTGCGATGAAAAATGGTTATAATCGGCTGGCATTAAATTAGGCGGAGAGTTCAACAGCTTAAAAGGGCATTAACATACTTGATTCAGCGTCACGCTTTTACAGCAAAAGCCTGCCGTCTTTTATCACGCTTTAGGAACATATAAAATTTTCTAAAAAAAACTTTGAGTGATGATAGTTTTTCCATTCTTTTGGGGCGTTACTTAATTAAGTGGTTAAAAACACGAAAGGGCAAATACAGTTTGTCTCAATCGAAACCAAACAGAGCGAAAAATGTTTGTGTCGGAATTCAATGAATTTCTCTTGATAAAGAGGAATAAATTGATAACAAACATTCCCTGAATCAACTATATCAACGCCTTAGCTCTCACAAAATGATTTCTAACACGAACGGAAGCATATGCAATTAACCAAATTTTTTAAAGACGAGACAAAAGTAACCCCGGAGAATCTTGGCGAAGCTATTCAGCAGGCAATTGAAATTGAAATTGCCACTATTCCCGTTTATCTCTATACGTATTATTCAGTCAACCGCGTGCCCAATCAGGACGCAATAAGCGGTGGATTGGTGCAGAAATTAACCGGCAATGGAATGTCTATGTCGGAAGCCAGTCCTATAGCTTTAGACCTTTCCGCGCAGATTATGGTTTACGCCAACAAAGTCGGCGCGACGATTATGAGCGTGGTCATGGAAGAGATGCTCCACATGGCGCTTTCATCCAATCTTAAACAGGCATTAATAGGCGCGCCGATTCTAACGGGCAGGTCGCCGTCGAAATATCCGGCGAGGCTTCCCGGTCACGAACCGGAATTCGACATTGACTTGGCGCCGTTTTCGTTAAAGCAATTGATGACCTTTCTCAAAATAGAAAGTCCGAAGCCTTTGCCCGCCGCTGCCGCGCCAATGGCAGCGCCCATACCTTATACAACAATCGGTCAGTTTTATGACGCGATAAAAGAGTGCATTGACACAAATGACCTGACTTATAATACCGAGCTTCCGCAGCTTGTTCCGGGTCAGCGTTATTATGCGCCTAATATGATAGATACCGTCTATTACAACAAGGAGCATAAACCGCAGTTTGTTGATGCCGACGACTCCGGCGATTTGATTTACGTGGTTGACAGGGCATCCGCCGGTAAAGCGATTGACCAGATTGTCGAACAGGGCGAAGGCAACGACGACAAAAATGTGAACCACTTAAATGATAACGGTTCAGTAGACTGCGGAACGATAAAAAAAGCGGACTATGACGACCCGGACAGACAAGAGCTTTCACACTTTGAAAAATTTGCCCAGCTATATTGCGAATACAATACTTTGTCCGAACAATTTCAGTCTTACGGTCTGGACGAAGAACTCAGCAGTTATTTTGTTTACAATTGTCCGACTAATCCGACAACCGCGTCTTATCCTAAAGCCGATGGGTATCCTGAGGGCACTCTGCAGGCATTGTCAACGCTCCTGAACGGCGTCTATACATATCTGTTCGTTATGACGGAAGCCTGTTACAGACAGGAAAAAACCAACACGCAGTATGAAATATTTATGTTCGGCATTCACAAATCGATGATATTCATTCTCGATGCGCTGTGCGGCACAATGTCGGGTTTGACTTACTCTTCAAACGGACAAACATATAATGCCGCTCCGACTTTCGAAAATTACCCGTTCGGTCTTTTATCAAGTCCGAAATCGCAGTTGATGGCGCTTTTTCAAAATGCCGTTGCATTATATCCGGGAATTTCGCGTCTCGAACAAAGAATAGACGCTCTGCCGGACGTAAGATTATAACTAATTTTATTTGACGCAAAAACACAAACAATTATGGACAATACAGAAGTTTCATCAACGGAAAATGGCTGCGGAGCCGGTTGTTCCGCACCTGCGGAACAAGGTGTCAGAAGCTCAAAGCTCGGCGGCGGTATTTGCGGCGCGCCGCCTGTGCCGTCAGCGCCGGTAGCGCCTCCTCCGAATACTGCGGTAACGACGGCGCCTCTGGAACTGCACGTCTGTATGGGATTAAATGCCTGCAAGGGTCACGACCGTTACGGCACAAATTCCTGCGTGGGCACAGGCTGGTGCGCAACGGCGGGCGTGCATGTTTGCCGCACACTGAACAACTGTCGCGGGCAGGGCGGATGCGGTTTATACGGCTCTGACGAGGATGACGCCACGCCCGGCGCGAACGATTGCTCGGGACAGGGCGCCTGCGCCGTACCGATTCAGGCGGAACGCTTCAGCACACAGGGCGCGAACAAAGGAAAAAGCGTCTGGGTTCTGGCGCGTAAATTATTTGAAGAAAGAATGGAAAAAGCCAATCGCACTATCGGAGCGTCGCCATATCAATGCGGACCGCCTCAGGCGTGGCTGGTTGAAGCATTGGGCAGTTACGATTCCTGCGGCAGCGCCGGTGATAAAGCCGGTACTTTCGGATTTAACAATCCCGCAAAAGACGCGCAGGAACTTTGCGAAAGAAGCACTCATCCGATTCTTTGCGGTTCTGCAAAACAAAGCGAGGAGTCAGTTCATTGCGGCTCACCGCAAAACGGTGAGACAGTACATTGCGGCTCGCCGGAAAAAGGCGCGGAATCAACTCATTGCGCCAGTCCTGAAAACACTGAGACAAATCATTGTAGTTCGCCGGAACAAAGCAGCGATACAAATCTTTGCAGTTCGGCAAAGGAAAGTGACGAGACAAACGGCTGCAGTGCTCCGAAAGAAAGTTAAATGATGAGTAAAAAAGCCTCTCAAGAGCTTAATCCCGGTCTTGGGCTGGGATTAAGGAGCAAGCACTTTAATTATATTTTGGAGAATAATCCTCCGGTAGATTGGTTTGAAGTGATTTCGGAAAATTTTATGGATTCCGGCGGCAGACCGAGACAGGTTTTGCGCCGAATCGCCGAACGTTACCCCGTCGTTATGCACGGGGTTTCGCTTTCTATCGGCAGTACAGACGCCCTGAATACCGAATACCTGCGAAAGCTGAAGAATCTGGCTGCGGAAATCAAGCCTTTGTGGATCAGCGATCATTTATGCTGGACGGGAATCAACGGTCTCAACACGCATGATTTGCTTCCCGTTCCGCTGACGGAAGAATCTCTCAAACACATCTGCCGCCGCGTCAATCAGGTGCAGGATTTTCTGGAACGCCCGTTTGTTTTTGAAAATCCGAGCACATATCTGACCTTCAAACAATCCACTATTACCGAGTGGGATTTTCTGCGGTATATGACCGAGGAAACGGGCTGCCTGCTGCTGCTGGATGTAAATAACGTGTATGTATCGGGATTTAATAACGATTTCGATCCTGCGCATTATATCAGGCAGATTCCGCACGACCGCGTTGTCCAGATGCATCTCGCCGGGCATCAGCACTGCGGCGATTATATTATTGATACGCATGATAGATGCGTGACACAAGACGTTTGGGAGCTTTTTACGCTGGCTTGGCAGTTAACCGGCGGAGCGGCGGCGACTTTGCTGGAATGGGACAGCAATATCCCGGATTTTGAAGATTATCTCGCCGAATTGTTAAAAGCCAGAGATTTTATGAATGCATTTACCAGGCAGCCGCGACCTGAGCAAGCCGAGCATCACGAAGCTATGATTTCAAATCCGGTAGATTTTTTAGTTGCAGATATGCAGTATGAATTCAGCAAATAAGCTGCATCTTTTTTTATGTCAACGGGAAAGCAATTTACTCTCGCACAAATGCAAAATTGGATGCAGTCGGCGCTCATCGGACAGAACAGTCAATTACAAGCCGCAAACCCCGAATATCCGATTAATGAATCGAGCCGCTTAACCGCCGCACGGCATTTGGATATTTACCGACATAGCTATATCGCCCGTTTGCGCGATTGTATGAAAAACCAGTTCAGCGCTTTGGCTTATGCACTGGGCGAAGAATTATTTCAAATGTTTGCGGATCAATATCTGGACGCTTATCCTTCGGACAGCTACACCTTAAACGAGCTTGGCAGAAGATTCCCCGATTTTCTGGAAGAAACAAGACCGGACGCCGGGCAGGAGGAAAAGGAATCATGGATAGATTTTATGATCGAGCTGGCACGTTTTGAATATACTTTATCGGTCATTTTTGACGCGCCTTCCGATGAGGAAATCAAACCAGCAACCGAATCTACGCCCGATGAGAAGTTAAAGCTCGCCCCCTTATCTCGCCTTTTTTATCATCGCTATTCTGTCTGCCGATATTATCTGGATGTCACGCGGAAAAAAGAGCCGGAGCTTCCTTTTGAAGAAGATAGTTATGCGGTAGTCACGCGAAATAATTATCGTTTGAGCTTACTGGAAATAAAGCCCGCCCAATACTATTTTCTCGAAATACTTGCCAAAGGAGATTCGATTGCAAAAGCAAAGGAATACTTTGTTAAAATTCACGGTTTTGACGCGCGGCGATTGGACAATGCGTGGAATGAGTGGAGGAAAAGCTTTATTACGTCAGGCTTCTTTCGTGTATCTGATTAAGTAAATTTGCCGTGAAACTCACCTTTTAGATTTTATGAAATACTCTAAAAGGTGATGGTATAAAGCAGGCGTCTCTTTTCGCGGACAATTCTAGAGCGATTATGGAATCAGTGTCCGGTTAAGTCAGGCATCACAGTCAGTACCTTGAACCGTAGTGAGTGGGTTTGTTAATTGATCCGCTCACTACGGTTCAAGGTACTGACACGGACATACTATGTTAATTCGCTCTAAATTCGCCGTGCTGTCAAAATAAGGGTTGTTTATAAATGGCACGAAAAAGCCGCTTCTTGACGCCGAACAAAACGGCAATCAAGAAGCGGCTAAAGAAATGCGAAAAAACCTTCCGAAACAATAAGCTCGAAATTAATACTAAAAAAGGTTAGCTGATTGTAGAAACGAGCTAACCTTTTCTTTTGTTAAATGTCGAAATACATCGAGAATTCGAGCGGATGCGGGCGCATTCTGAGCGGTTGAATTTCTTTTTCGCGTTTGTAAGAAATCCAGCGTTCGACGAGCTGCGGCGTGAAAACGTCGCCGCGCAGCAGGAACTCGTGGTCGTTTTCGAGCGCCTTCAAAGATTCGTCCAAAGAACCGGGCAGCGCCGGAACGTCTTTTAATTCTTCGGGCGAAAGATCGTAAATGTCTTTGTCGAGCGGCTCGCCCGGATCAATGCGATTTTGAATACCGTCCAGACCAGCCATAAGCAGCGCCGCAAACGTGATGTACGGATTGCAGGACGGATCGGGCGGACGAAATTCGAGCCGTTTGGCTTTCGGCGATTGCGAAAACATCGGAATACGCACGGCTGCCGAACGATTGCGCGCCGAATAAGCGAGATTGACCGGAGCTTCAAAACCCGGAACGAGCCGTTTGTAGCTGTTCGTTGTGGGCGCGGCAAAAGCGACGAGCGCCGGAGCGTGTTTTAACAATCCGCCGATATAAAATTTCGCCGTTTCGGAAAGCCCGGCATATTGGTCGCCCGCGAAAAGCGGTTTTTCGTCGCGCCAGAGCGATTGGTGAACGTGCATTCCCGAACCGTTGTCGCCGTAAAGCGGTTTCGGCATAAACGTCGCGGATTTGCCGTGAGCGTGAGCCGTGTTGCGGACGATGTATTTAAAAAGCATCAGATTGTCCGCCGTGCGGAGCATCGTGTCGAAACGAAAATCAATTTCGCATTGCATCGGCGCGACTTCGTGGTGCAGACATTCGACCGTGATTCCGACTTCGCCCAAAAGAAGCGAAATTTCCGCGCGTAAATCTACCAGACTGTCGAGCGGCGAAACCGGAACGTAACCTTCTTTCGGGCGGATGTGATAGCCCTGGTTGATGGCGTATTCGTCCTTGCGCCCGCTGTTCCAGTGCGCTTCTTCGCCTTCGAGCGTGTAACCGGCGGAATTCTGGTTGTTGTGGAATTGAACGTTGTCGAAAACGAAAAACTCGGCTTCGGGTCCGAAAAACGCGGTGTCGGCAATGCCTGTAAATTTCAGATAGCTTTCGGCGCGGCGAGCGATGGCGCGCGGGTCGAGCCAGTAGCCTTCTTTCGTAATCGGGTCAACGACGTTGGCGATTAAACAAAGCGTGGTTTCCTGCGAAAACGGGTCAATCCAAAAGCGTTTGTTGTCCGGCACGAGCAGCATATCCGATTCGTTGATCGCAGCCCAGCCGCGAAGACTCGAAGCGTCGAAACCGAAACCGTCTTCAAACGAATCTTCCGAAAGCATTTCAATCGGGAATGTTAAATGATGCCAAGCGCCGGGCAAATCCGTGAACCGAACGGACACGAATTTTGCTCCGTGTTCGGCGGCGTAATCAATAATTCCTCTAGCGTTATTCATTAAAAATCTCCTGTAAAAGGCTGATGTTATTTTGATGTTAAACGATTTTCCTCCGGGTAGGAAAACGCGAGTTTGTAAAAAATTATAAAGGCGCA
>DASWLV010000157.1:0-7725 GCA_036400075.1 Pyrinomonadaceae bacterium | reverse complement strand
CGTTGCGAAAAAAATTGTGGTCGCTCGTAACGGATGACGAAATTAGCGGCGAACTCGAACACGTTTTAGCCAACGGGGACAAATTGCAAATCTTTCTGGCGGAAACGAATGATGGAGAAATAATCGGTTTTCTCGAAGCCAGTTTGCGATACGAATATGTCGAGGGCTGTAAAAACGCGCCTGTCGGTTACATCGAAGGCTGGTTTGTCAAGGAAAATCATCGGCGCGGCGCGGTCGGTCGGCAGCTTGTCGAAGCGGCGGAAATTTGGGCGCGTCGGCTTGGCTGTCTCGAAATGGCTTCGGATTGCGAGCTGGAAAATTCAGTCAGTCGTTCGGCGCATCTCGGCGTCGGATATGAAGAAGTCGCACGCATAATTCATTTCAAAAAAAATCTTTAAGGCAGAAACGCTCCGCGTCCGTTTCTGCCGATTCGCATATTTACGAGCCAATCCAGAGGACGCCATCCCAAACTGCGCGGCGCGAGATGTTCGGTGATTCCGACGGCTTTGTGTTTTTCCCCGTCGCCCAAATCAAGCTCCATTTCGCTTAAAAATCTGAGATAAAAAAAACTGGCGTCAATTACGCGCGTTTGTTTAACCGAAAACAAAACGTCTTTTTCCGTTAAAAAGTCCAACTGTTTCGGATATTTCACGCCGAAAACATTTCTGCGTTTCGCGTTTTCGGCGTAAGACGGCGAAAACACTGTGAAATCGTTTTCACGAATCAAAAATAATTTCGTTAAGCTCTCGGTGCAATTTTTTTCGCAATAACGATAAAAAACCGCGGTCGCTTCGGCAAAATGCGCGCGTCCCCATTGCCATTGTGAGACTGTCGAGGGCAGCCAGCGCGCGTCCTGATTATGATCGTGATAGCCCGTGCCGCGAAATTGAATTTGATTTTGGCGGTTTCCATTTTTGGCGAAAACGCTGATTTTGCCTGTCACATCGGCGCGCGGCGCAGCCAGATTCCAGAAATGCGATGGTTGAGTTTCCGGCGTCGGCGGCAAAAAGTCGCGCTCGATGACCAGCCATTCGAGCGAAGCCGAAAGCCGACGATTGCCGCTCAAAACCGCCTCGATGTTGACGAGATAACGAACTCCGTAAGGCGTGGCTTCAAAATCAAAACGGCTCTCGCCGATTTGACAGGCGGGAAAATCCGTCCGCGCGGAAAAATCTTTACCGGAGAATTCGTTAATCGCGCGATACAGAATCTTGCCGTCGCGATAATAGGTGAAAGCGATTGCGGGGAATTTGTTCGTCGTTCGTTGCTCGTTGTTCGTCGGTTTTTTGGCGCAAGACTTGTTGTAGCGCGGGGAAAAGATAAAATTGTCGAGAAAAATGATTGTCAGAGCATCGCGCCCGTCGTCGCCCACGGCGTCGAAATACCACCATTCGTAAGCCGAAGATTCGTCCGACGGATGCCAAACGTCGTCGGATATGCTCGAACAAAAACGAAAATTTGATTGTTGTTCCAAAGGTTTTTTGAAATTCGACATTGGAAAAGAGAAAATAATTTGCCGCTCAACGGCGACAGTCTGGCAAATTTTCCGTTCAAAGGCAAACTTTTTTATAAAAAACGAATCTTCTACAGCGAAAAGCTCTCCCGGCAAAAAATAAAACACAGGAGAAAGTTGAAATGAAAATAAGAGCCGGATTACTCGGATTGATTTTAAGCGTCGTTTTTCTGGCGGCTGCGTGTGAAGAGGCTTCGATCAGCAAGATTCAAAACAATCCATCCAAATATTACAATAAGGAAGTCGGATTCGTCGGAACAGTCAGCGACAGCTACGGATTCAGCGTACTCGGACAAGGCGGCGGAATTTATAAAGTTGACGACGGAAGCGGTACGATTTGGGTTGTTTCGCAAAACGGCGGCATTCCGACAAAAGGCGCGCGAGTCGGCGTCAAAGGTCGCGTTCAAAACGGCGTCAATTGGAACGGCAAAAATTACGGTCTGGGCGTGATTGAAACCGGGCGCAAAGTAAAGTAAATTAACCGCTCAAGCGCTGCAAAAAGATGCGCGGCAGTTAATTTTATGAAGCAATTAACGGAGATTTTAAAAGAGCGGTTTGTGTATCTGCACATCCGCTCTTGCGCTTTTATCCAGAAAATTCCGCTCGAAAAGCTCTACCGGCAGCCGCGCGAGACGAACGATTTGTTTCCGGTTTCATCGTGCGGCGAATACATTTTGCGAAGCGCCGGCGCGGTTGAACAAACTTTTAACGGTTTGACGACAAAGCTCTGGGACGATCCGTTTGAATGGACTCTGCCGGAAGCTCTTTTTAACAACGACAAAATAATTGAATATCTGGGCGAGGTCGAAGCAATCAGAAATCGCGGTTTTTCTTTGCTCGCCGCCGATACTGATTTATTAAAAGAAATTCCGGCGCCTGTTCGGCTTAAAACGATTTTTGAATTATTGCTCGAAACTCTCGCTCAAGCCGAAAACTTTCAAGGTCGCGCATTTGCGACTTTTCGATTTTTCTCGGATGAAAAACTGCCGCGCTGATTTTTTAGTAAAAGACTTTTCCGCAGTTTGCGCTTATAATCAGAACTTCTCGACGCCCGGTTTCGTAAGCGGAAAAGGCTTGAATCTAAAATTTCGGAGTTTTAACGAATGTTTTGTCCCAATTGCGGTCAGCAGCAAGCGACCGAACAGATGAGATTTTGCTCTAGATGCGGTTTTCCTCTCGGCCTGGTTTCCGAGATTCTGGCAAACGGCGGATTTCTCCCGCAGCTTTCGGCAATCAACGATAAAAAAAGGTTTTTTACGCGGCGCAAAGTTTTTCTCTTTGGTCTGGTTTGGTTTTTACTTTTTATACTTATCATTATTCCGATTACTGCCATTCTTTTCGACGATGACCCCGCAGGTAAAGTGATAATTCCTTTCGTCGGAATTCTTGGAACGATGGGCGGGCTTTTGCTGATGCTGTTTTCTTTGTTTTTTGAGAGCGCAAAAAACAATACGCAAATGCCGGTTCAGCAGCAAAATTTTATCCCGCAAAATCAAGTCAGCGCCCCGCACGCACAAAACGCACTACCGCCGCAAGCCGCGAATTTTACGCCGACCGGCGCCGCGTACCAACCGCCCGTAGGAGGATGGCGAGAAGCCAAAACCGGCGAGCTTGTTCCGCCAAGCATTACCGAAGGAACAACCCGGTTATTAGAAAAGGACAAATAAAGAAGGCAAAAGTCAAAAGTAAAAAGGCAAAAGTTCGGAATTAAATCTTTAAAATATTCCGAACTTTTGCCTTTTTACTTTTGACTTTTTACTTAGAACCCGATGGCTTCTCCGTCGCTTCGCGAATCTATCGCGCCTAAGCGAACGCCGGTTTTTTCTTCAATCATAATTCCGGTCGCCGATGCGATGTTGCCGGGTTTTTCGGCAAATTCGTGTCCCATTCGTTCGAGATTGCGGCGCGTGTCGGAGGAAAGCCCGAATTGCTCAAAGGCAATTTCATCGGGAAGCCATTGATGATGAACGCGCGGGGCGTCAATCGCATGTTGAATGTTCATTTCGTGGTCAATCACATTAATCACGATTTGCGTCACCGAAGTTATAATTCTCGGACCGCCGCGCGCTCCGACTGCGAACCAGAGCGAGCCGTCTCGTCGCAAAACAATTGTCGGCGTCATCGAAGAAAGAGGGCGTTTGGCGGGCTGAACCGCGTTGTTTTCGCCTTGAACCAGACCGAACATATTCGGCTTTCCGGGACGCGCCGCAAAATCGTCCATTTCGTCGTTTAATAAAACGCCGGTGCCTTTCGCCGTCACGCGTGAGCCGTACAAATCGTTGATTGTATAAGTGTTTGAAACCGCATTTCCTTGCCCGTCAACAACCGTAAAATGCGTAGTTTCCGTTCCTTCGTTGGCGGCGAGCGAACCGGCTTTGATGTTTGAGCTTTTCGAAGCCTTTTCCAGACTGATTGTTTGGCGCAAACGGTCGGCGTAATTTTTGGCAATCAAACGAGCGACCGGAACATCCGCAAAATCCGGGTCGCCGAGATATTCTGCGCGGTCGGCGAAAGCGCGCCGCATTGCTTCGATTAAAAGATGATATTTTTCCGACGAAGACCAACTGGCTTGTCTGACGTTGTAACCTTCGAGAATGTTCAAAACCGAAAGCATTGCAATTCCGCCGGACGATGGTGGCGGCATCGAAATAATTTCGTGTCCGCGATAATTACCGCGCAGCGGCTCGCGTTCTTTAGCTCGATAATTTTTCAAATCCGCGAGCGTCATCAAGCCGTTGTGGCGGCGCATATCTTCGGCGATCAGACGCGCCGTTTCGCCTTCGTAAAAACCTTTCGCGCCGAAACGCTGAATGCGAGCCAGAGTCGCCGCCAAATCGGTTTGAATTAAACGGTCGCCTTCTTTGTAAAACTTGCCGTTGTTTAAGAAAATGCGGCGGCTGTCTTCGTATTTTTCAAGGTTTTCTTTATAACTTATAAACAAATCCGCCAGCCGTTTGCTCAAAATATAGCCGTTTGCCGCGAGTCGTCGGGACGGCTCAATCAATTGCGTCCAAGTCAGTTTCCCCGAACCGTATTTTTTGAAAGCAAGCTCCAAACCTGCCGTTGTGCCGGGGACTCCGGCGGCGCGATAACCGATTGTCGAAGAACCTTCGCCTTTGATTAAATTCCCGTTTCCGTCAACAAAAATGTTACGGCTCGCCGCCGCCGGAGCCATTTCTCGATAATCAATCGCGGCTGTTCGCCCGTCGGCAAAACGAATCAGCATAAAACCGCCGCCGCCCAAATTTCCGGCTTCCGGGTAAACGACCGCGAGCGCAAACGCCGTCGCAATCGCCGCGTCAACCGCGTTTCCGCCTTTTTTCATTACTTCCGAGCCGATTTCCGAAGCGAGCTGATGCTGCGAAGCGACCATTGCGTGCGGCGCGCGAACCGGGTCGCGCCACGCGGCATTGAGCGTCTGAAAGTTGCAAAAAACAAATAAAATCAACGCGAACAGTACGCTGAAGCTGCGAAACATTAGAATTTCTTTTGCCATTTTCTTATGGTTAATTCCTTTGGAAAAGTTAATCAAAACTGTCTAAATATATCTCAAAAAGCGCTTGAAGAATTCAAAAAATTAAGCTGTTAAAAAATGATTAAAATTGATAAAGAATCGTTGACACTTTCCGAGCGAGCGTGATAGCTTGGAAATACCAATTGCGCGGCACTTGGGCGGCTGCACAAAGCATCACAAGTTTTCAAAATCGCAAACCTCAAATCCACGCCGCACACCGCACAGTTTCAACGATTTACTTCAACCACAAGATTAGTTTAAAACGTTCCGATGAGTTTCGATAAAGAGAAATTACGACGAGCGGCGGAAAAAAATCTCGCCCAGGGGAAAATTCAAGCCGCCATCCGAGACTACACTCAATTAGCCGAACGCGATCCGCGCGATTACAACACGCTCAACACGCTCGGCGATTTATACGTTCGCGTTTCGGCGAAAAATGAGGCAATCAAATGTTTCGAGCGAATCGCCGAATATTACGACACGCAGGGTTTTACCCATAAAGCAATTGCGATGTACAAAAAAATCGCGCGTCTCAAGCCCGACGACATAAAGATTTCAGCGCGTCTTGCACCGCTTTATCAAACTCTCGGTTTGATAGCCGAAGCCCGCACGCATTTTCTCTCGGTGGCGGATTTTTACCAGCAAAAAGGCGACCGTTTGCCCGCGCTGGAAATCTGGCATCAGATTGCCGATCTTGATCCGGGCGATGTGCAGACGCGGCTGAATCTCGCCGAAAACTACGTCAAAGAAAACCAGCTTGAAAAAGCAGTTGAAGCCTTTACGGAATCTGCCGCGAGCTTGCTTGCCAAAAAACGCTTTGAAGAATCGCTTGCGGCATATTCGCAGGCTTTAAGAATCAACCCGGATTATTTACCGGCTCTCGCGGGCGCAACCGACGCTCATATCGCGCTCGGTTTCCCGGACGAAGCAATCGAAAAACTGGAAAACGCGCAGGGCGAAGCCAGAGGCGAAGCACAATATTATTCTTTGCTCGGAAGATGTCATCTGGAATTGGAAAACGCCGCAGCAGCCGAAAACGCCTTTCTTTCTTTGATTGAAAAAGACCATTCGGGCTACAAGAATCTGCTTGACGTAACCAGGATTTACGTTAAAAACGGCGAGCTTGCGGCGGCACTTCGCACTCTGGAGTTTTGCACGGAATTTCTC
The DNA here is from genome assembly GCA_036400075.1 of Pyrinomonadaceae bacterium. GTDB lineage: Bacteria > Acidobacteriota > Blastocatellia > Pyrinomonadales > Pyrinomonadaceae > JALZCH01. Next base: position 1,531 of record DASWLV010000157.1, on the reverse strand, counting down.
CTGACCGGAAATCAGGAAGCGGATTTGGAATTTTGGCTGACTGAGATTTTAACGCGCGACCCGGAACAAATAAAAGCCTTGCATTTGCTGGCTCGGCTGCATAGCTGGAATCGCAACGAGCTTCAATTGAAAGAGGTTTTGGAGCGCACCGTCGAAGCCGCGCGTTTAAACGAGCTTGAAGACGAAGAAAAAAATGCGCTTTCCGAATTGCGTTTGCTGTTTCCCAGCGAAACCAGATACGCCGAGCGTTTGCGCGAATTGGGATTCGAAATCGCGGAAGACGCGGCTGCGGTGACGCCCGAATTCCACGCAGACCAAACTGTTCCGTCGTTTGAGTCATTCTCAGGCTTCGACGAAGAAAACGATCAACACAGTTTTCAAATTCTTTCGTCATCTGAAGAAACCGGCAATTCGCCGTGGAATTTTTCGGAACAGGCAGTTCAAATCGAAAACTCCGAATCTCCGGCGCAATACGAAGATTTTCAGGTACAAAACAATTTTACAACCCAGGCTGAGGTCGAAGAAGCGTTTGATTTTGGACAAGTTGCGGTGGAATTCGAGGAGAAGCCCGATCCGACAAATTACCTGGCGCAGGAACTGGAAAGCATTGATTTTTATATCTCGCAAGGCTACAACGAGTTAGCTCTCGAATCTCTGCTGCAAGTCGAAGCTCAGTTCGGACAGCATTCCGAGATTGACGCCAGACGCGAAAAATTGCAGCCGCCCGTAGTCGAACAGAAAACCCCGACAGTCGGTTTTTCTCCGTCAATCGTCGAGCAAAACGGCGCGAATCATTATGATGAAACCGCCGCTCATTTAAACGGTAATTCGAAGCAAAAACCGGCGAACACAAACGGCAATGTGCTTGGGGTAAATCCTAATTTCGCCGATTTGTTTGAAGAATTCGGCGAAGATTTGGAAGTCAGCGGGTTGGAAACACAGCAAACCGCCGATTTTGAAACGCACTACAATCTCGGTTTGGCTTACAAAGAAATGGGATTGTTTGACGATGCGGTCGAAGAATTTCAGAACGCCGCCAAAATGGTCGCCGCCAGCGACGGCACGCCGCGTTACCTGCAATGCTGCAATTTAATCGGACATTGTTTCGTCGAAAAAGGAATGCCCGAATTGGCAATCAAATGGTATCAACGCGGACTCGACGCGCCCGGTCATTCCGATGAAGAATATCAGGCTCTGCGTTTCGAGCTTGGTATGGCTTACGAAAAAGCCGGGGAAAAGGATAAAGCGATTGCTCAATTTACCGAGATTTACGCCGTCAACGTCGCTTATCGCGGAGTCGGCGAAAAACTCAAAAATCTTCAATTAATCGGTTAAGTTTTTCAAAACATAATAAAAAACGCTGAGTTTTATTTAAACTCAGCGTTTTTTATTATGTCTATTTTGCCCCAAAAATTAATGTTTGAAATGGCGAATGCCGGTAAAGACCATCGCCAGATTATGCGCGTCGGCGGCATCAATGGTTTCTTCGTCGCGCATTGAACCGCCGGGTTGAATAATCGCCGTGATGCCG
>DASWLV010000156.1:0-24576 GCA_036400075.1 Pyrinomonadaceae bacterium | reverse complement strand
TGCGGCAAAGATTCCGGTTGCCAGCGCAAACTGTGAAAAGACCAGCCTCCAATTCGATTGACGCTGGCGACCGCTAAGAAATCGCGCAATCTCGGCTGTAGGCATCCAAAAAGCGCTTAATAAATAAAACAATCCGCTAATTCCGGTTCCGGGCAATCCTGCAATCATAATATTTTAGAAATCCTTTCTTAATGTCCTTTTTCATATACTCGAAGCGGTCGGCGCATTAAAAGTTCGCTCCAAAATGCTTCGAGGAAAAATACGGCATTAACCATCCGCAAAACAAGGAATGCCGGAAAGCTGGCTAATGCCCGCCAAAACTCTTTTCTTTGTTGAGCTTTAAACAAAATCGGGACAAGCACGGCGGGTGCGTCAATCACATAACCCAGAAGAAAAAACGGGCTGACGAAAATCGAAAGCAAGGGAATAAGAATCAGGAAAGCGAGCGAAGCAATCGTCGCATCCCACATTGCCAGACCGACAAGAGTTCGCAAATACTGAATTTCGAGGACGCCGCGCCAGTGAAGCTGAACGTTTTGGATGAAACCGTGCGACCAGCGTTTGAGCTGTTTTCGCATAAAGGAAAAGTTGTGCGGCTCAATCGGATAACAGACGGCTTCGGGAACGAAGCGAACGCTGTGTCCGGCTTGATAAAAGCTCCAGGTTAAATCCATATCTTCAGCCATCGTGCGGGTTGACCACCCGTTATTGGCTTTAAGAATGTCCGTTCGATAAATCGAAAAACAGCCCGACGAAATCAGAGGCTTTTCGTAGTAATCCTGAATCGGTTTATAAAAAGTGAAAGCGAAAAGGTATTCGACGTAGCGCCCGCGCTCCCATAAACTTTTAACGCGGCGCGGAACAACGAATCCGCAGGCGGCTGCCGCGTCCGAATCATCAAAAGCCTTGAGAAGCAGCTCGATTGCGTCTGCGGCGAGAGTAGTATCGGCGTCGAGCGCCATTGTATATTTCGTTTGAACTCTTTCGAGAGCGAAATTTTGCGCTCCCGCTTTCGTGCCTGTATTAATCGGAGGTTTGATAACTGTAACTCCGCAAGCGCGGGCAGCGTCGCCGGTTCCGTCGGTGGAACAATCATCTACGATGATTATTTCGTCCACCTGAACTGTTTGATTTTGCAGGCTGCGAATTGTGTCGGCGATATTGTCAGCTTCATTATACGCCGGCACAATAACTGTAAGGTCTGTGCCGTCTTTTTGAAGAAGATGCAGTTCACCCGTTTTTTCCGCAAATGAGGTTTCTAAAATCATAAATTTGATTTGCTTTATGGGGAGAAGCGCTTCTAAATCTCAAATATCTAATATTTTTTTCACTAATTTTCACAACATAAAGCCGGATACTTTAGTGAACAAGGAAAAAATCATTTATTCCGTAAGGCAATAATTCATTATTTGAATTATTGCCGACACCAATATCATCGCAATACTCAGGCTGAATATAATCGGCGAATCAGCGCCGTCTAAAATGCCGAACATTACGCTCAACAAATTCCCAATAATTGCTAATGTATAGAAATACTAACAGCCATACTTTTCGATGTCAAAATTTGAAAATCAGTCAGATTATTGCTCTAATAAATCAAACTTTCTTCTATGCTGCTAATATTTTGCGTCGTAATTTGAAAAACCGATTTGGAAGAGATGTTAAACGATAAAATATCAAGAACTTAGATTAGGCAGCACTTAAGCTCTTACGGAATAAGTGAAAACAGTTGTTTTTCGACTATCTTGAGAAACCTGGTTGCAGATTTCTCCGTAAAAATGTAAATGTTCGTCACCAGTTTTCTGATACGGAGTGTAAAATAATGAAAATCAAATCTTTTTTAGCGGCGGCGCTGCTGTTCAGCGCGATTCCGCTTGTTAACGTAAACGCACAACAAACGATGAATGAGTTAAAACCGCCGGTTCCGGCAAAGAAAGTAAAAGTCACCGAAATTCACGGCACGAAACTAGAAGATAATTATTCGTGGATGCGAAGCGACAAAGACCCGAAAACCGGCAAAGTCCGGCAGGAAGTCGAAGAGTATCTGCTCGCCGAAAACGCTTACACCGAAGCCGTGATGAAGCCTTACGAAGCATTGACAAAATCGCTTTACGACGAAATGCTCGCGCGCATCAAGCAAACCGACCAGGGCGTTCCGTATCGTTACGGCGATTACGTTTATTACACCCGGTCAGAAGAAGGTAAACAATATCCGATTTTTGCCCGCAAGCGCGCGGGCGATAATAATGCCAAAGAAGAAATCACGCTCGATCAGAACGAGCTGGCAAAAGGCTTAAAATATTATGCAATCGGCGCGTATTCAATCAGCGACGACGGCAATTTGCTGGCGTTTTCTTCGGACAATACGGGTTATCGTCAGTACACGCTGCAAGTGAAGGATTTACGCACCGGGCAGATTTTGCCCGACAAAATCGAGCGCGTAACGTCCGTCGTCTGGGCGAACGACAACAAGACTCTGCTTTTCGTCACCGAAGACCAGGTGACGAAACGCTCCGATAAATTCTGGCGTCACACAGTCGGCTCAAACGATAATCAGCTTGTTTACGAAGAAAAAGACGAGCTTTTCGACATCGGCGTCGGTCGTTCGCGCGATAAAAAGATGATTATCTTATCGGCGTTCGCCAAAACGATGAGCGAAGCGCGTTACATTCCGGCGGATAATCCGACCGCCGAGCCGAAAGTCATTTTGCCGCGCCAGAAAGACCACGAATACAGCGTTGATTACGACGAAGGCAAGTTTTACATCACGACGAATAAAGGCGCGAAAAACTTTCGCGTTGTGACGGCTCCGATGAACGATCCGTCCGAGAAAAACTGGAAAGAATTTATCGCGCACAATCCGAAAGTTAAAATTGACGACATCACGTTTTTCTCCGGTCACGGCGTTATTTCCGAACGCGAAAACGGTCTCGAATATTTGCGGATTCTCGACAAAAAGAGCGGCAAATTTCACCGCATCGAAACGCCCGAACCCGTTTACTCAATGGGTCTCGGCGCAAACCGCGAATACAATCTAAGCAAAATTCAATTCGGCTATAACTCGTTCGTCACCGCGCCTTCGACTTTTGAATACGATATGAATTCAAAAGAACGCAAGCTGTTAAAACAACTCGACGTTCTCGGCGGTTACGATAAAAACCAGTATGTTTCCGAGAGAGTCTGGGCGACAGCGCGCGACGGCGTGAAAGTTCCGGTTGCAATCGTTTACAAAAAAGGAACAAAGCTAGACGGCTCCGCCCCAATGCTGCTTTACTCTTACGGTTCTTACGGCGCTTCGTTTGCCCCGACTTTCTCTTCGCAGCGCTTGAGCTTGCTCGACCGCGGAATGATTTACGCGCTGGCTTCGATTCGCGGCGGCGGCGAGCTGGGCGAAGAATGGCGCGAACAGGGCAGAATGTTCAAGAAAATGAACACTTTTACCGATTTTATTGACGTTGCCGATCATCTCGTCAAAAACAAATACACTTCGTCGGATCGTTTGGTGATTCAAGGCGGTTCGGCTGGCGGTTTGTTGATGGGGGCGGTCGTCAATATGCGTCCCGATTTGTTCAAAGCGTCAATCGCGCAGGTTCCGTTTGTTGATGTGATGAACACAATGCTCGACGCTTCCCTGCCTTTGACGACGAGCGAATATATCGAATGGGGCAATCCGAACGAAAAAGAAGCGTTCGATTATATGATTAAATATTCGCCTTACGACAACATCAAACGGCAAAACTATCCGAATATGCTGATCGAAGTTTCGCTCAACGACTCGCAAGTTCCGTATTGGGAAGGCGCGAAATTCGCCGCAAAAGTCCGCGAGATGAAAACCAACGACTCGCAGATTTTGCTCAAAACCAATATGGGCGCTGGACACGGCGGCGCTTCGGGTAGATACGACGCGCTCAAAGAAACCGCTTTCCGCTACGCTTATATTTTGAGCCAGGTCGGTTTGGCGAAATAAACAACTCCGAATCAAAGAAAAAAGTACGGGCGAGGTTGATACTCGCCCGTACTTTTTTGTCAGCCGAAATCTACGAGACCTCGTTGTTCGCCCCCGCAAATGATTTGCTCGCCGCGAGACCCGATTATTCGCCTGCAATGCCCTGTTTTACATCTGCAAAAGGCATTTTCAGCCTGCGAAGCTCCGTTTGAAGTCTGTTATTGTGTGATTTTCAGGTGTGAATGAATGATTTTCAGTTTAGAACGAATGATTTTCAACTGTGATTCAGCACTCCCACCTGCGAATCAATAATTTGCAGCGGAAATGTAACCCAATTAAGACGATTTTGGCAAGTAAAAAATTACTTCTGTTTGAAAAATAAAGCGGCATTTTTTATCACCTGTTTTATTTCGCCGAAAACATGTGATGTATTTGCAGGGTTATCGCAATTTTGCATTCTATACTTCATCAGAGTCTTTTTGTTCATCATAAAAATTTAGGTTGGGGTATTTCCCTGTTTTAACTCTTTTGCCATCAATCCAAAATGCTTCTTGAAGATTTGCGTTTTCGAAATTTGCGCCTTCAATGATTGCGTCTTTAAGATTTGCGTGAAGAAGAATTGCACCTTCAAGATTTGCATCTCTAAGATTTGCAAATTCAAGATTTGAGTTTTCAAGATATGCGTTTTTAAGATTTGCACCAATCAGATCTGCACCGCTTAGATTTGCACCTTCAAGAACTGCATCTTCAAAATTTGCGAATGTAAGAACTGCATATTCAAGATTTGCTCGAAACAGATTTGCGAATGTAAGAACTGCATATTCAAGATTTGCGTGAAGAAGAATTGACTCTCGAAGATATGCGCTTTTAAGATTTGCACCTTCAAGATCTGCAAATGGAAGAATTGCATCTTCAAGATTTGCATCTTCAAGATTTGCACCTCTAAGATTTGCATCTCTAAGATTTGCACCTCTAAGATTTGCATCTCTAAGATTTGTGTTTTTAAGATTCACACGCCAAAGGAATTGAAAATTAAGAATCGTCCCTTTTGCATTTAAAAAGGATAAAAGAAATGGTGTGATAACTTTAGAAACATTTGGAATTTGAAATAACTTTGTAAGCCAAGTCCCTAGTGAATATTTATCTGGAAAAGCAATATTTAACAATTGTTCATTGGAAAGAGCGCAAGCATTTGCTATAGCTAATAAAGTCTCTTCAGCATTTCTGGACTGTTCAAAATCTTCCCTAAAAGTATCTAGGCGAGGTACAAGTTTTTCCATAGGTGTTCCATTTTTCAGAAGAAAACTGATTAAATCACAAAAATTCTGTTGCCATTCCTTTAAAACCTCCGAATCTTTTAAAGCAATTTCACGTCTGACAAATTCAAGAAGATAAAGATCCATTGCTGATTTTCCGCAAATCTTAATCCATTCGACTAAAGCCGTAACTTCATCCCAACCGTTGTTGTAATCCGCTTGCCTGTCTTTTCGTTCCTTAACTATTTTCTCAGCCACCCGAACTATGCGGCGTGCGGTCAGATATTCTCCAAAACTTTTATGTGTAAACTCGAAAGTTTCATTTCCTGCAACGTCACGAAAACCTGATTTCTTGAAATAAAATGCTACTAACAAATCTGCTACACCTTCTTCAGCGTTTTTCCTAAATTCATCTAATAAAATGCCGAGACCGTTATTGCGACATTGTTGCTCGATTTCTCTTAGCGTTACTTTTCGCCCGCCGTTGTGCCAAGTTGTCAAAGCCACTTCTTCAAGAATTCTAAAGAAATCAATTTGTTTCACACCCCGCAGCGTGGGATGTTGCTCATCTGCCCAAACGCCCCGTCGCGTGAAAACGGATTGCAGTAAATCCTCATAAATCAGATTGATATTTGTCTCGGCATCAAACTTGATTCTGCCTCCGCGATAGCTCAAAGCCACTAGATAATTGAGCAGAGGCAAACTCATTACTTCACTCAGATTTTCGCGGTTAAGTTCTTTCGGAAGCCCTTCATAATTTTCGCCCGTTAATTTACCGTATTGACGCCACCATTGGTTTCTCCGGTCATCGTCTAATAGTTTCTTTTCGTCAATAAATTCGTCGTTCCCTCTATTTAAATAGTAAGGAAGCAAATGCAGAGTTTTAGTTGAAGTCAGCAAATTACTGCCGCTCGATTGAACTGCGAGGTCGCGCCCGCAAATTAAAACTTTTAGCTTTGCTATGCGGGTGTTAGCTGCGTTGACCGCTTGCTCGACTACGCGCATAAATTGTTGAGCAACTTCCGCCCCGATTTTTCCCTGCGAAGAAAGCTCATCCAGACCGTCGAAAATAATCAACAAATGCTCGTCACCGTTTTCAGCATCAAGCGGGTTGTGTTGAAAGCCTTCTTCTTTGACAAATGCTCCTACAATATCAGCTAAATTGTCCGAAAGTTTTGAAACCAAATGAAGCGGAATAAATAAAATGCGGCGGTCTGTTTTATCAACCTGCCGTGCGGCAAACATTTTGGCGACCGATGATTTTCCAAAACCGGGTCCCCCGCTCAGGATTCGGATTCCTTCCAAGCGGTTTTCATCGGCAAGCCAATCATCAAGCGCGTTATCGAGTTCGACAACAACTTTTTCAACTTCTCTTTCTCGCCACAAACCGTGTTCCCTTGTTTGTTGATCGCTTTTCTTTTCCGGTTCGCGCTCGTAATAAGCGCACAGCGGAACATAGACTTGACGCAAACCAAAAGCCTCTTGAAACATCGGCTCGTCAATCCGCTTTTGCAAAAATGCGTGGTATCTAAACCACGATTCTTCTATTTGCGTCGCTTTGGTAAACGGCGTGTCAACTTCCGTTTCAATCCGCTTGTATTTCTCGCGTTCCGTGCGCCATTCTTCATTGAGGGCAAAAACAAAATAGGAAGGAAAACGTTCGCCGAGAGAATCTGCTTTTGTCTTATCCAACCCGAATTCCTCAAACCAACTGCTAAAAAGAGTTTTCAACTCAGGAATTATCGGCAATACTTTTGGGCGCTCGAAGAAATCACTGTCAATCTTTAACTCGCTGGCGTCTATAGACCAATTTATCTTTTCTTCAATTTCTTTTAATTGTTCGTCGTCGAAATCAATTTCGCCAGCCAAACTCGCAAAGCCTCTGGTCACTTCACGAAACAATGCCGCGTTCTCTTCAACCAACATAAACAAAGCTCTCGTTATCGAACGATAGATTAAGAGCCATGCCATTTGTCCGGCATCTTCTTTAAACTTAAAAGCGGCAACACCGTCAACCAAGCTGTTAATTGCCGTATCAGTCTTTCCAATTTTGGCGCTAACAATAGTTTTAGCTACCGATTTGAAAAGGTCTTTAAAATTTACTTCGATTGCTTTATTCCAAATAGAAACAGGCTGTTTTACGGAAAAGCCATGGGATGAAGACATATCATTTTCCTTAATTTTTGGGGAATGTAATATAGCGGTTGAATTACGCCAGATAAACAATAAAAAATCAAGCATAGTTTGTCATTAATTCAAAACAATAGACAAAACCCTGAGAACCTAAATTCATTCTCAGGGTTTTGTCTATCTCGCAGGTTTGCCGATTAAGAAATAAAACTCAAAATCCAATCAACATTTGCCGATAAGCTGTGATGGTTTTATCGGGCGTGAATTTAATCGGGCGCGGCGTCGGGTAAAGTTTAGCGGCGCAGAGCCGAAAGGTTGAAGCGGTTGCGGCGGGCGAATCGAGCTGCGCGCGTTTGATGATGTCGGCGATTTCCTGTCCGATTTTTAGAGACTGCTGCCATTTGTTGTCGCGGTAAATTTTGCGGAGAGCTTCGATGTCCGCAGCGTTTTGGTATTCCAAAAGCGCCCGCGCGAAATTAATAGCGTCGGCTTGAGCATCAGCTTCGCCGCGTCGTGCGAGAGCGCCGCGTTCGGTTTCACCTGCCAGATTTAACGCTTCGTTTAAGCTGAATCGTTCCATCTCCGATTTGAAAGCGCGGTGTTCGATTAAGCTGGTCAAATCGTTGACGTTTGACTGTTCAACATCCTGCGCCCGACCGCGTTTGGTTTTAACTTTCGGATCAAACAGAAAAACCGGATAGCCGTTTGCCCGCAAGCGTAAATGCAAAAGCTCGTGGGCGATGACGGCTTCCGCTTTTTTCGGCTGGTCTTTGAGATCAATGCTGACCGCGAGATAGGGAACGCCGTCCGAATGAATAAAGCTCGAACCGAGCATAAATTGTTCTTCTCCGGCGTATTCGACAAAATGCGCGGAAATCTTTCTTTTCGTTTTGTTTTCGACTTCGTCGGCTACCCCCTGAACTTCGGCGCGCAGTTTGATGCCGAGAAAGAGTTTCGCATTTAGAGCAAAAACATCGGTTTTGACGAATAACAAACCGATGACAAGCAGCAAACAGAACGCCTTTTTAACTGTAGCTTTATTCATAAACCGGTCTAGACGCCAAGCGTTTGATAACCGTGTCGTCGTACAAAATGTAAACGTTGTTTTGTTTATCGAGCGCGAAAGCGTCAACGCCTTTTAAAGGGTAAATGCTCGAAAAATGCTGTCCGTTATTGGTATAAACATTAATTGAATTCCGATCGGAGATGAAAATGCGGCTTTGATTATCAACCTCGATTCCGCACGAATTCATTGTTTCGAGAAATTTGTTGACGTATTTGCCTTCGGGCGTAAAACGGAAAATCTGAAGCTCTTCCCGGTTGTAAGAGAGTTGATAACTGCCCAAATCGCCGAAAGCGTAAATCGAATAAATGTTTCCCGCGCCGTCAACTGCAAGACGAATCGCCGCCAAAGCAGTTGTCGGCGGATTAAGCGCGGCGTCGGCGGTTTCCGTGTGAAAACCGACAATCTTTCTTACGGTTTTGCCTTTGTCGTTAACGTGATACAGAGTTTCGATATTGTCGTCCGTAACCACAAACAATTTCCCGCCGTCGCTGCGAAAAGCGAAATCGAGAATAGCGTCGGGCGAAAAATAAACGGCTTTTTTCGGCTCGCTCGAAGATTCTTCATAGACAAAAATCACTCCGCCGACCAAAACGTGAAGCCGGTCTTGAGCATCAATCGCGATTTTTTGAATCGAGCGGGCGCGTTTGTAAAACTGAGCTTCGGATTGAATCTGCCAGAGTTTTAAAAATTGTCCTTTGTCGTCAAACTGCTGTACGCGCAGCGTGCTGTCTGAGACGTAAATTCTGCCTTTTGAATCAACTGCGATTGAATCTGCGTCTTTAAACATTCCGTTTCCAGTTCCTTTAGCCCCGAATTCAAGCAAATTCGGATTCGGCGTCGGAGTCGGAGAAATGCTCGGCTTGGGCGTGCGATAAGGCGTAGGATAAACCGGATATGTCGTTTTCGGCTCTTTTTTACCGCTCAACACAAGTCCGAGCAAAACGAGTCCGCCAAATCCCAAAAAGACTGCGATAACAATGCCGATGAAAATATTCGGATTTGCGCCGGATGTTTGAGGCTGTTCATAAACTTGCTCTGTCTGAGGCTCGGGTTTGTTTGTTTCCCGTTCGATGAGAAATCTCGTCCCGCAATATCCGCAGTTTGCAAAGCTCTCCCACAGTGAATAACTCGTGATTTTCCCGCCGCATTGCGGACAAATTAAAGGTTTCATAAGCTAAATTAATTCCACCCCGCTTGACGGTTTTGAAACTGAATTTTGCTTGTGAGATTTTTTATTGTTTCCGCGCGCTAACACGGCGGCAGCATTTAGCGCGCTTTATTGAGGCGGATTTAAACGGTTTTGGGAAAACGAGCGGCGTGTAAAAATTTATTCTTTGGGCGTCGAAGATTCAATGATGCGGCGACTGACTGCTGCGGGTTTATTGGAGACGAGCAGAATATGATTCAGCTTAACTTTGTTTTTATTGCCTGATAAATCATAGTCGAGACCAAACTTATAATGCCCGGTCGAGAGCTTCTTACAAACGTCTTCGGGCAGGTGAAACAAAAATGCGTCAACATACACCCCGAGACTGCTGTCGGCATAACCGACCGGTTCGTCCATTTGGTCTTCAATAAAAACCGGAATGCTTTCCGAAACTTCGCAACTATTGTAAAGGTCGCCTAAAACGTGCTTGCGTTTGATTGCTAAATGATTCATCGCTGCAATTTATTTTAACATCAGAGGGAAGAAAGAACTAGTTTCAATTGAAAATTTTGAGCGCAATTTTATTTTGAGACAAACGTTTTATCAATTTTATTTCGATAAATTTTAGAGAGCGCTCCAATTAATAAAAAAGGGAAGCTCCTGAAGAAGCCTCCCTTTTTTTGCCCAAATAACCGATTCTAGATTCTGGTATTCGGATTGTCGTCTTCGTCCGAAGGATTGGCAACTTCTGCTGCGCCGTGTCCGGCTGCCGCTCCGGCGACTCCGCCGACGACTCCGCCGACCGCCGTACCGACACCCGGAACGACTGAACCGATTGCCGCGCCGGTTGCCGCGCCGCCTAATGCGCCGCCGCCGGTTCCGACGCCGTGGACTTTATGTCCGCCGCTGGTGCGCCATTCGTTGTCAAAATAAGAGGCATCGTCATCGTTGCGCGCGTTGACGCCCATATAAATTCCGCCGTTTTTGATTCCTTCTTCGTAATCTTTGGCGTGTTCTTCGGGAATTCCCGAACCGACCAGAGCGCCGATTAATCCGCCCGTCAAACCGCCTGCTCCCGCGCCCGCAAGAGCCGCCGCCAGAGGTCCGGCAACGATCAAGCCTAAGCCAGGAAGCACGACGTTTGTGCCGATGGCGGCGATACCGCCGATAATCGCGCCGATTGTTCCGCCGATTGCCGATCCCGCGCCCGCGCCTTCGAGAGCTTTACTGCCAAGCTCCGTATCCGGCGTGCCTTCGCCGAAATGACGATTGCGTGTTTCGTCCGACATTAAAACGCTAACGTCGTCCGTTGTGTAGCCGCGGTCGCTGAGCGATCTGTAAGCGCGCTCGGCACTGTCTCTGTCGTTAAAAAGTCCGTGAACCGATCTCGATCTGTTTGTTGTTTCGTTCATAATTTCCTCTTTCTCCTAACTTTTTTGCTGGAAAGCATACACCCTGCCAGATGTATGTTTTCCGTTTTTTATACTCAAAAGCACGTTTTTCATACAACTGAAAGGATGTCATGGAAATCTGCAAAAGATGTGCCAACGCCGATGCTCAAAATACGTTCACAAAAGAAAAAGCGAGCATTTAATTAATAAATGCTCGCTTTTTTGTTTTATTAGAAATTTGTTTTAAGCCGATTTTGTCATTGTTTCCTGTTCGGATTTCCAACGCAGAACCGGTTTGCGCGCGGCTGCCGCTTCGTCCAATCTGCCGATGCGCGTCGAGTGCGGTGCGCCGATGACCAAATCGGGATTGCTTTCGGTTTCCTCGTTGATTGATTTCATGGCGTCAATAAAAGCGTCCAAGTCCTGTCTGCCCACTGATTCGGTCGGTTCGATCAGCATCGCGCCTTCGACAATCAGCGGAAAATAAACCGTCATCGGGTGAAAGCCGTAATCAATCATGCGTTTGGCAATATCGAGCGTGTGAACTCCTTTGCGCGCCTGCCGCTTGTGCGAAAAGATGACTTCGTGCATCGAATCGCCGGGAAAGGGCTTTTCGTAATCTTCCTGCAAAAAATGACCGAGATAGCGCGCGTTTAAAACCGCCGCTTCCGTTGCTTCGCGCAAACCTGAAGCGCCGTGCGTTTGAATATAGGCAAAGGCGCGTACAAACATCCCGAAATTGCCGAAAAACGCTTTGACGCGCCCGATTGTCGCCGGATAATTGAAATCTAATTTGTAAGATTCCGCGTCTTTGACAACACGCGGAACGGGCAAATATTTTTCGAGTTCCGCAGTGCAGCAACATGGACCCGAGCCGGGACCGCCGCCGCCGTGCGGGGTGGAAAATGTTTTGTGCAGATTGAGGTGAATCACGTCAACGCCCATATCGCCGGGACGCGCGACACCGACGAGCGCGTTCATATTCGCGCCGTCCATATAAACCAGACCGCCCGCTTCGTGAATAATATTGCAGATTTCTTTGATGTTCACTTCAAAAAGTCCAACCGTATTCGGGTTTGTCAGCATCAATCCGGCAATTCCGCCGTCGGCGCAGAGCTGTTTCAAATGCTCCAAATCGGTCAAGCCTTCTTTTGTGGATTTAACGGTTTTGACCGTAAAACCGGCAATCGCGGCTGACGCCGGATTTGTTCCGTGCGCGGAATCCGGTATCAGCATCACGCGGCGGTTTTTCGATTCTTCGCCATCGCGCTCGTCCAAAAACGCGCGCATTAAAAGAACGCCGGTCATCTCGCCTTGCGCTCCGGCGGCTGGCTGCAAACTGATTCCGGGCAAGCCGGTAATTTCCGCTAGCATTTCCTGCAACTCATACATCAGACGCAAAGCTCCCTGCGATTCGGATTCGGGCGCGAGCGGATGCAGATTTGCGAAACCGGTAATTCTGGCGACCTTTTCGTTCAAGCGCGAATTGTATTTCATCGTGCAGGAGCCGAGTGGGTACATTCCGAGATCAATCGAATAATTCCACGTTGACATTCGGGTAAAATGCCGTACCACATCAACTTCCGAAACCTCCGGCAAACCGTCCAAATCGTCCGTCCGGCGCAGCTCGGCGGGCAGAATCTCGTCGAGATTTGTTTCTTCAACATCAAGCTTCGGCAAAGCATAGCCGACGCGCCCGGTTTGCGAGCGCTCGAAAATCAAAGGCTCGTTTTGCGATGGATGCTGTGTAACTTTTGTAATGCTCATAATCTATTAAATTCTAATGCTGTTAATTTATTAAACGGCTAAATCTTTATCAATCGGCGGAAATTTTGTTCCCTTTTCAAGATCGAACGGCGAAGCCAAAATCGTTTGACGCAAACCGAGGATTATCACTCGAAAACTGTAATTGTGAATCGGAGTTGAGCTGTGAGTTTTGGCTCTTAACCTCAGATTAACAACCGGATTGAATTTCGGCACTCCGAGTTCAGCGCGATCTTCAAGCAAATGGTAAAAACCTTTGCCTTCAACCTGAATATAAAAACACCGTTTCTTTGCATAATACTCATGCAACAAATTCGCGCCGACAATTCCGAGCTGAATGATGTGCGTGAAGTTTTTCAGATCAAACTTTTTATCTTCCGCCGTTAACTGTAAATCCGGCTTAACGTGTTTCCGAGGAACGAAACTCGGGATTTTGTTTAAAACACCAATCTCGTCAAACAAATCGCTCATCTCATCAATTTCGTTCCACGCCCATTTTCCCGTATCCGGTTTGTAAATGATTTTCTTGGCGCCGTAATCGGGTGCGGTTTCATTTTTTATTTCGAGGAAATAACCTTTACCTTTATGCACAAAAGCAGCGTCGTTGCCTGTTTTAATGAGTTTTCCCAAAAGATGCGCAGGCAAAAGCTCGCGCGCCATCAAAAGCTCTCTTATTTTCTTTTCGTATTCTAAACCTTTGTTCGGCATTTTCCCGCTGCTTTTTTCGCGCCGATTTCGGCAAAAACTAAAACAGTAACGATTTTATCGTTTGTTTTTGTGAAGAACCTTTAAAGTTTTCCATCGCATAAATTCCGCAAATATCGTTTAGATTTTCTGTTTTCTCGTATTTTGCCAGATGTTTTGCAATCGAATCCGCTTCGCGCTGCGCGGCGAGGCGATTTTCGATACCGGCTGAATTGTCGGCGTTGGCTTCGATGTTGATCGAACGTCTGCCGATTTGCCGTGCAACCACGGCGGTCGTCCCGGTTCCGGCAAACGGGTCAAGCGCCGAATCGCCGATTTTGGTTGACGACAAAAGAATCCGCAAAAGTAAGGCAATCGGTGCCTGCTGTTTATGAAATCTGTCTCCGTTTTCCGTTCTCAAGGCTTCGTCGCCCGCAAAATAACCGCTCGTCAATTCTCGAATATCGTCCCAAACGTCCGTCACAAAAACGCCGTTTTCGCGTTCGTATTTTTGATTTTTAAGCAGCGGCGGGTCAATTCGCAAACGATTGAAAACTCTCGGTCGCTTGCCTTTTGTGGCAAAAGCGATAATTTGAAACGATTTTCCGTAACGCATCTGTCCGGGAACGGCGGAAGTCATTTTTTTCCAAATTATCAGGTTTTGAAACGTCCATCCGGTTTCGCGCAAAACTTGCAAAACCTGTTCGGTTTTCTTTTCGCGCTGCATAAAATAAATCGCGCCGCCGTCTGATGTTTTTTTTAAAATTTGCGAACAAACCTGGCGCATCATTTCCCAATATTCGTTTTCGGGCAAATCATCGCGGCACGAAGCATAATCTTTTTGCTGGTTAAACGGGGGGTCGAGAAACGTCAAATCAATTTCGCGTTCCAATTCGGGCAAAACTCTCAAACAGTCGTCATTGACGACTTGATAATCTGATTGATTTTTCCCGTTCGATTCGCTCATTCTTAAACTTTCGGCAATCCTTTCCGGGCAATTTGTTCAACGATTTCGGCGAAACGATCAAGCTCCCACAGCGTTGTGTAAACGTTCGGCGTGATGCGAATGCCTTTAAATTCTTCATGAACAATCGGCGTCGTAAAGATTTTATGATTTGCCATTAAGTAGCTGCCGATTGCTCCAGGTTCTAAATTGCCGATTTGGAAATTGGCAATCGCGCACGATTGTTTGTCGTCAAAAGAAGTGTTGAATTTAACGCCGGGAACGTTTTTCAAACGATTCATCCAATAACGCGAAAGATAACGCAGACGCGCTTCTTTGCGTTTGCCGCCGATGGCATTGTGAAACAAAATCGCTTCACCGATTGCCAGACGCGGCGCGGCGGAATGAGTTCCGATTTCTTCAAATTTGCGAATATCGGCGGCATTTTTATTTTCCGCCGCCATCAACGCCCAGACTTTTGGAATTTTCTCTTTTCTGACATAGAGCATTCCGCTCCCTTTCGGCGCATAAAGCCATTTGTGCAGGGAAGTTCCGAAATAATCGCAGCCCAAATCGGCTTGTTTAAAATCAAACTGCGCGAAAGAATGCGCGCCGTCAACGATTGTTTCAATCCCGCGTGCCCTCGCCATTTCGCAGACGGTTTTGACCGGATTGATCTGCCCGGTCAAATTTATCTGGTGCGCAATTAAAATCAGCTTGGTTTTCGGCGTCACGGCGCGTTCAAACGCGACGGCAATTTCGTTAACGTCTTTTGGCGCAAGCGGAATTTGAATTAGCTTGAGCTTTAAACCTTCGCGCAGTTCGCGCTGCCGCAAAGTAGTCAGCATTCGCGGATAATCCTGCGTCGTCGTCAAAATCTCGTCGCCGGATTTAAGGTCTAAACCCATCAGCAAAATTTCGAGCGATTCCGAAGCGTTGCGCGTGATGGCAATTTCTTCCCTATCGCAGCCGAAAATCTCCGCCAAGCCGGTACGAATCGTTTCCGATTGCGGCTCTAAAATCTGCCACATCGTGTAAGCGGTTGCATCTTCCTGCTGCCAGATATAACGTACGAGCGCTTCGGTAACAATTCGCGGGCTTGGAGAAACGCCGCCGTTGTTTAAATTAATAATTCCCCGTGTGACCGAAAAGGATTGCTGAATGTGCGCCCAGAAATCTTCGTCCGTCGCGGCTTGCTCCGGCGTTAAATGCGCCACTCCCTTTGTTGCGGCTTGCAGACTTTCAAATAACGAAGCAACAACTGACGAAGAAACAGCCATTGCGCCGAGTCCTTTGCCAACAGCGGACAAGAATTTCCGCCGGTCGAAATCACGAGTGCGACCTTCTTCGACAAACATAATTTTGCTCCTCTTAGCAAAGGACTTTTTATTCTAATTACGCTGAAACGCCTTTTAAGCCTTCAACTAAGTCGTCAATTTGTTTGCGCGAGTTTGTTTCAGTCACGCAAACAAGAAAATCGTTCGGATTTTCCGGGTAATAACGCGACAAAGCAAGTCCGCCGACAATTCCTTTTTCGGCGCAGAGCTTTTCCAATAATTCAGAGGCGCTGCCCGGAGCGCGGATGACAAATTCGTTAAAGCGCGGCGCAGTAAAAGCGAGCGAAAAGCCTTCGATCTCAGCAATTCTTTTTGCCGCATAAGCTGCTTTTTGCGCGTTTTGGACGGCGACTTCCTGCAATCCTTTTTTGCCCATCGTTTCCATATAAACGGTGGCGGCGAGCGCAATCAAACCTTGATTAGTGCAGATGTTCGAGGTCGCTTTTTCGCGGCGAATATGCTGCTCGCGCGTCGAGAGCGTCAGCACAAAACCGCGTTTTCCGTTTTTGTCGTAAGCAACACCGGCAAGCCTGCCCGGCATTTGTCGAACATATTTTTCGCGCGTGGCAAACAATCCGACATAAGGACCGCCGCACGAAAGCGGAATGCCGAACGATTGACCTTCGGCGACGACAATATCCGCGCCGCATTCGCCTGGACTTTTGAGCAACCCGAATGAAATCGCTTCAGTCACAGCCACAATCAGCAGCGCGCCGACCGCGTGCGCAGCTTCCGCGAGCGCCTGCAAATCTTCGACGCAGCCAAAAAAGTTGGGCGATTGCACGGCGACGGCGGCGGTTTGATCGTCGAGCTGCGCGGTTAAATCTTCGAGATTGATTCTGCCCGTTTCCGCGTCGAATCCGATTGTCACAACTTGCGCGTCGCCGTGTTGAAGATAAGTTTTGGCGACTTCGCGGTATTCCGGGTGAACGGTCGAAGGAACGATGACTTTGTTGCGGCGCGTGACGCGCTGCGCCATCAAAAACGCTTCCGCCAGCGAAGTCGAGCCGTCGTACATCGAAGCATTAGCGACTTCCATTCCGGTGAGTTGGCAGACCAGAGTCTGAAACTCGAAAATATATTGCAAAGTGCCTTGCGTGATTTCCGGCTGGTATGGCGTGTAGGAAGTAAAAAACTCCGAACGCTGAATGACGTAATCTACAATCGTCGGCGAATAATGCGAATAAGCGCCCGCGCCTAAAAAGCTTGGGCGTTTCGCTCCCCGGTTTTCCTCAGCCATAGCTTCGAGTCCGGCGATTAATTCCGGTTCGGAAAGCGGTTCGGTGATATTTAACCGGCGATTAAGCTGTAAATCTTGCGGAATCGAGCGAAATAAATCGTTTGCCGAATCAAGCCCGACAATTTCGAGCATTTCGGCGCGTTCTTCCGCCGAATTTGGTATGTAACGCATTTGTTCGTTGTTCATCGTTCGTCGTTCGTTGTAAATTGCTTTTGCAACGAACGACGAACGATGAACATTTTTAGCTGTTTGCTTCTAAATATTCTTGATAAGCGGCGGCATCCATCAGCTCGTCAAGTTCCGACGGATTTGTCAGCCGAAACTTGACCATCCAGGATTCGCCGTAAGCGTCCGCGTTGACCGATTCGGGCGCGTCGTTTAAAGCCTCGTTGATTTCCAGCACTTCGCCGGAAACGGGCGTAAAAATGTCGGAAACGGCTTTTACCGATTCGACCGAGCCGATTGATTCGTGCGCCGTAAAAGCCGCGCCGACGCTCGGCAAATCAACATAAACAATATCGCCGAGCGATTCCTGCGCGTAATCGGTGATTCCGATTGTCGCTGTGTCGCCTTCGATTAAAACCCATTCGTGGTCTTTCGTGTAACGCAGATTTTCGGGAACATTTGCCATAGTTATTCAAAAATAGTTTTATTCAAAAATAGATTTTTTGCGCGTATCAACTTCAATCGCATACGATTCTAAATAGCCGCAATTCTGGCAGCGGTAAGTTTCGACTTTATACTTCTCTTTTCCGTCGGTCTGTAAACCGCCAGCCCAAAAAGATTCTTTTGGTTCACCTTCAACCCAACGCGACTGCATTTTGCCGCCATAAGTTTGATCTACAATCGCCCCGATCTCCATCGCGCCGCCACATTTTATACAAATAAAATCGGGAGGATTCATCATTTCGCTATTTCTTTTCGCGTTTATAAAACGGCGTCGGCACAATCTGCGCTTTTAAACGACGCCCGCGCACATCAATTTCGATTTCCTGCCCGACATTGGCAAATTCGGTCGGAACAAATGCCAGACCAACGTTTTTCTTTAAAAACGGAGCCGGCGAACCACTTGTCACTTGCCCGACTTTCTCACCGTTTACCAAAACATCAAAACCGTCGCGCCCGATACCTTTGTCCGTCATTTCAAAACCGACGAGCTTGCGCTTTAAGCCCGCTTCTTTTTGTTTTTGCAGCGCCTCGCGCCCGATAAATTCCCCTTTGTTTAATTTACAAATCCAGCCAAGCCCGGCTTCAAGCGGTGTGATGTCTTCCGCCAGTTCGTGACCGTAAAGCGACATCGCGGCTTCCAATCTCAAAGTGTTGCGCGCGGCGAGTCCGGCGGGCAGAATTCCGTTTTCCGCTCCGTAATCGCCCGCGTCGAGCATTTTGTTCCAAAGCTGTTCGGCTTTGGCGGCGTCGGCGTAAACTTCAAAACCGTCTTCGCCCGTATATCCGGTTCGGGAAATTATCGAAGGCACGCCGTCAACCTCGCCGTTTGTAAAATGATAATACTTGATTGAATTTAAATCAGTATCTGTGAGCGTTGAAAGAATCTCGACGGCGCGCGGACCTTGAATCGCAATCTGGCAATATTCAACCGAAGCGTGACGCAAATCAACATCAAAACCGGACTTTTGGGAAGAAATCCAATCCCAATCGTTATCCTGTGTCGAAGCGTTGACGACGAGAAAGAGCTTTTCTTCGCCGAAACGATAAACGAGCAAATCGTCAATCACGCCGCCTTCGGGATTTGTCAAAGCCGAATAATGCGCCTGCCCGTCAACGAGCTTTGTCACGTCGTTTGTCGTCAAATGATTGACAAACGAAATTGCGTCTTTGCCGTCAACGTGAATTTCGCCCATATGCGAAACGTCGAAAAGCCCGCAAGCGGTTCTGGTTCGCAGATGTTCTTCGATCACGCCCGCAGAATATTGAACGGGCATATCCCAACCGCCGAAATCAATCATTTTGCCGCCTAACCGACGATGCGCGTCATTTAAAGGTGTTTTTTGAAGCTCTGTTTCGCTCAAAAGTTTTGCTCCGAATCGGTAAAATAAATTAAAGTCTAATCAAGCGAACAACGTATCACGCCCGCTTTTACAAGGTCAAGAAAGCTGTAATTCTATCGTGTAATGAACAAAATAATTACTTCTACTTTTAAAATCGCCGCGCCGTCTGATTTCAACTTTCGCCGAACGGTTTACAGCCACGGCTGGTACGATTTGCCCCCGTTTGAATTGGACAAAGAAAACTGGATTTTGACGAGAGTTTTCGACGTTGAAAACTCCTCGCCGGTCGCGGCTTCGATTCGGGAAACGGACGATGGTTTGGAAGTTGAAATCTTCGGTGAGGCTGACGAAAAAACCGCAGAGAAAGTTATCAAAGATTTTCGACACTGCTTACGGCTCGACGAAGATTATTCGCAATTTTACCGGCTGACCGATAAAAACAAACATTTTCGCTGGATTTCGGAAACCGCTTCGGGCAGGCTGCTACGCTCGCCAACAGTTTTTGAAGATTTAATAAAGACGATTTGCACGACGAATTGCTCGTGGGCTTTGACGAAAAAAATGGTCGCAAATCTGGTCGAAAAGCTCGGCGAGACAACCCCCAATGGCAGAAAAAGTTTTCCGACGCCCGAAAAAATGGCGGGAAAGCCCGTTGAATTTTATCGCGGAGAAATTCGCGCCGGTTATCGCGCGCCGTATTTTCCCGAATTGGCGAATAAGATTTTAAGCGGAGAAGTTGATGTCGAAAGCTGGTTAGAGTCGGATTTGCCAACCAAAGATTTGAAAAAGCAAATAAAGAACGTCAAAGGCTGCGGTGATTACGCGGCGGAAAATCTTTTGAAATTGCTGGGCAGATACGACGGTTTAGCGCTCGATTCTTACTTGCGAATGCGTTTTGCCAAGGTTCACAACCGTGAACAATCAGTGCCCGACAAACAAATCTATGAACATTACGCGGCGTTCAACGAATGGCGAGGCTTGGTAATCTGGCTGGAAATGACCAAAGAATGGCACTAAACCTGCGACCTGAGCTGCCTTACAATAACCATTTTTCAGCAATTAGCAATTGAAACGAGAATTCCTTTGAAATATTTCAAAGGAATTCTCGTTTCAATACCAAAGCCAAGCAATAATCCTTTTAAACTCAAAGTTTCTATTGACTTCTCAAATTATTGGGCGTATAAAAATTCGCATTAACATACTAGATTCAGCATCACGCTTTTTACAGCAAAAGCCTGCCGTCTTTTATCACGCTTTAGGAGCATATAAAATTTTCTAAAAGAAACTTCCAGTGATGATAGTTTTTCCATTCTTTTGGGCGTTGATTAGCTGAGTGGTTAAAACCATGAAAAGGGCAAATACAGTTGTCTCAATTGAAACCGAACAGAGCGAAAACTGTTTGTGACGGAATTCAATGAGTTTCTCTTGATAAAGAGGGATAAATTGATAACAGACATTACCTGAGTCAACTATATCAACGCCTAAAAATTCTGCTTAAGAAAGCTATAATTCAGTAGAAATCAAAGTGCGGCGTTTGACGAGCGGGAAAGACGAACTATGAACAAAGAATCAAGGCAGGGAAAAACTCAACGAAACGGTGCGAAAATTACGGAAACAAAAAGCACCAAAACCAGCCGTGGTACAACCAAGCGCACCAAAACTATCTCAAGCAGTTCGACAAGCACCAAAGCTAGAAAGGGCGGGGCTATGCGCGAAGGGGCTTTCGCTTTGGTAGATTGCTTGGGATTTAAAGGCATCTGGAAAAGAGGCGACTATCGCAGCGCAGAGCAACTCAAAGAGTACCAAGAGATTCTGCTCGAAAAGCTCAAGATGGTGAGGAAGGAAGTTCGCAAACTGGTTAAATCAGGAGTGAGACCCTACAAACACTTTAGCGAACCTGTGGTCGTCGGTGTCTATATACTTTCCGACAGCGTAGCCATCAGTTTGCAATACAACGACGATCTTCCACCAAGGGGAAGATATAAAAACTACCTTGTCTGGTTAATCTGCGAAGCGACTATCAAAGTTCTTGAGCGCTATCGCAAAGACAAGCCCGCGCTCGTCTTGCGCGGCTGTATCACTTACGGAGAACACGTCTGTGAAGGAAATTTCATTGTCGGTCCAGCCGTTGACGATGCCGCTGAAAACTTGGGCGCGGCTCAAGGCGCATTTGTCTGGCTGCATCCGACGGCATGGGATAAATACAGGCAATGTATAAAAACCACAGAAGCCACGATTGAAAAGCTCAAAAACACACACGACCACGAAGAGTCCCTGCTTATACGTGACTTGAAACGCGCCTTGGAAAAACCACTCGTAGTTGACAATTACAAGATGCCGCTCAAGATAGGCGGGCGTCTACAGTGTCCCGTCCTCAATCCGCTCGCATTCCACAAAACCGAGCGAGAACAGCAAAAAGTAATACGCGAATGCTTGGAAGCAATGTCAGGTAATCAGCTTGATGTGTGGTTAAAACATCAGTACACGAAGGAGTTTTTAGAAGAAGCAAAAGTCGCCCGCGAAGCGCACCGAGCCAGATACACAAAATTCATTGACTCACTTGGTTAAAGCCCTCTGCATCAAACTAAACTGCCGCCTGGCTAATTCCTGTTATCTTATATTGTGTTAGAAAGCGGTAATATGTTGCACGAATAAGATAACCCACTCCACAGTAGTATTATGCTGAATGGCGCAGTAAAACATGCGTTCGGCGTTTCGTGTCGGCAAAGACAAATCGCTTGCGACCCTCAAGATTCTTTGAAACTGCAAAGTTTGTTTTGCTCGAAATTGTCGCTCTCAAAAGTTGCCGCGCTTCGCGTATCGGAAGTTGCGTTTTGAATTTTAACAAGTCGTGTCGGCAATCGGGCGCGGCGAAAGTTGCGTGTAAAACAAACTTTTCTCAGACAAACGAAAAAATCTTGCCTCTAAAAAATGTGCGTGTAAAAATTAAAGCACAGAATTTTTAAATTACGAGCGGCAAATCGTCTCTCCCGCAATGATTTGCCGTTAGAAAAATTAAGGAGAGAAAAGATGCAGAAAAAATTGATGACAATGTTTGTTTTTTTAGCGACGGTATTTACCGTTTTAGCTTTTAATTCAGCGGAAGCGGCGGCGCAGCGGCGCACACGGGGCGCGGACAAATATGCAATTGACCAGACGATTCGACGCGTTGAAACAAATGCCGACGCTTTTGTCGCGGCGATCAACGATTCGCTCGACCGTTCAAGACTAGAAGACACAAAGTTAGAAGACCGCATCAACGAGCGCGCACGCGAACTCGGCGACGCAACCGACAAGCTGCGGCGCGAATTTGATCGCGGCGATTCTCTGGCGGAAAACAAGCAATACGTTCGCAATTGCCTGAACATCGCTCGAACGATTAACGGGATTGTTCGGCGGCGGAATTTCGGCGCGAAAACCGAAGGAATTTGGGCGCAGGTCAGACGAGATTTAAACTCTCTGGCACGAGCTTACGGCTTGAGCGGAGTTTGAGCCTTTATTTCAAATTAAACTCAATTTGTTGAAATAAAAAAGGGAAAAGGAGCGCCTGACGCGCAAACCTTTTCCCTTTTTGTTCGTATCTCCTTTTAACCTTTTCGGCAGGAAAATGTTAAACTGTGAGCCGTAGATTCTTCGACCAATGATTGAAGCCGGAACAATTCTCCAAAATCGTTATTTAATTCACGACAAAATCGGCGCGGGCGGAATGGGCGCGGTTTTCACAGCCACCGACCAGCGTTTCGGCTCGCAAGTCGCCATCAAAGAAACCTTTTTCAGCGAAGCCGTTCTGCGCCGCGCTTTTGAACGCGAAGCGCAGCTTTTAAACAGCTTGCGGCATCCGGCGCTGCCGCGCGTTTCCGACCATTTTGAAGAAGGAAACGGGCAGTTTCTCGTGATGGAATACATCGCGGGCGAAGATTTATCGGAAATTCTCGAACGCAAAGGCGCATTTGCAGTTGCGGACGTTTTGCTCTGGGCTGACCAGCTACTCGACGCGCTCGATTATCTGCATTCGCAAAAAATTCCGATTATTCACCGCGACATTAAACCGCAGAATTTAAAATTAACGCCGCGCGGTCAAATCGTGCTGCTCGATTTCGGTTTGGCGAAAGGCAGCATCACCGACGTTTCCAAATTAACGCAAACCAAAAGCGTTTTCGGCTATTCGCGCGCTTATGCGCCGCTCGAACAAATTCAGGGAACGGGAACAGACCCGCGCAGCGATCTTTATTCGCTTGCCGCCACCGTCTATCACTTGTTGACGGGAGCCGCGCCGGTTGACGCTCTGACGCGCGCGATGGCGGTTTTAAACGGCGGCGAAGACTCTCTGCGCCCGGCAAATGAATTGAATCCGAAAGTTTCGAGATCGGCTGCTGCCGTGCTGCATCGAGCAATGTCGCTAAACCCGAATCTTCGCCCGCAAACAGCCGCCGCGATGCGTCGGGAATTGATGGAAGCGGCAGAAAATCCTGATTACGCTGCCCCCAGTCCGACCGAAAATGCGGCGACATCGGCGGCTTTGTTTACGCAAAAAACCGAATTGATGGGCGGACAAACAAAAGACGGCAATCAAACCGCCGCAAACGCGAATTTGACTGCGCCGCTCGAAGCCGGTTTTTTCGCTGAAACAAAAGATTCGGATGCAACGAAATTCAGCCGTACAAATCTGGAAAAACAGCAATTTGCAACCAATTTGCACTCAGCCGCGCAGACCGACCTGGAGGAAGCCGAGGCGGAAAAACGAAACGCGGCTTTTAAAGTTCCGGTTGAAACGCCTACGGCTAATAATTTAAATTCAAATGCCGCGCCGCAAAAAAATCGTCCGCTTTTCAAAGCAATCGGAATTGCCGCCGCGATTGCGATTTTAGCGGGCGGCGGTTTTGCCGGTTGGTATGCGATGAGCGGCTCGAATGTCCAATCGGACAATTTTCAGCCGCGGCAAACCCAAACCGTTCATAAAAACGAAGCTCAAAAACCGGAAACGAGCGACGCGAAACAAAACGCAAACACGGCATTTGTAATTACGCCTGCGCCGGGAGCGCAACAGCCTGCTAACACGGCGGTAAAAAGCACGGGAGCAGGAATAAATTCAGTCGCTCCTCAAAACGAGGCGAAACCCAACACTCAAACGGTAATTCTGGAAAAGGCGGAAAAAGGGCAGTCGAAACCCAAAACCGAGAAATCGCCCGAAATCCGCGTCGTGGTCGAAGAGTCAGATATTCCCGATGTGGATATTCCTGAAATTGAAGTGCCGGATGTGAGAGACGAGGATTTACAGAAATTAACTCCGGAACAGCGCGAGAAAATCAGATCAGCCGTCGAAAACGCCAGACAGCTTCAAAAAATGCGGCGACTCAATGATATAAATAAACGCCGCATCGAAAAAGGCTTGCCGCCGATTGCCGCTCCTCCGCCTCCGCCGCGCCGAAGAAGTCAGCCTTAAACGCTTTCAGAAGGAAGCGCCGAAGCGATGATTTCTTTTAGTCTAACCGTTAAATTTTCAGCGTGAGTCTTTAAATCAACGCCGTCCGGCACCGGCGGAAGCTCGAACAGCGGATGATAAACGATTTCGACTTTGGCGAGACGCGGCATCGGCATATCCTGCGACCAAACCCGGTTTCCTCCGCGAATCGTGACGGGCAGAATCGGAACTCCGGCTTGCA
>DASWLV010000155.1:0-1599 GCA_036400075.1 Pyrinomonadaceae bacterium | reverse complement strand
GAATTTAATCGAAAATTATCCTCAACTGAGCGGCGTTTGGCACGTTTCGAGCGAGCCGGTAAACAAATACGAATTGCTGCTTTTGACGCGCAAAGCGTACAATCTTGATATTGAAATCGAGCCTGACCACGATTTTCAGATTGACAGAAGTTTGGATTCAAGCCGTTTCCGCAGTGAAACGGGCTTTGTTCCGCCGTCCTGGGAAGCGATGATTAACCGGATGGCGAATGACGATACTACTTACGACGAATGGAGAAATACAGTTTAATAAGCCTGCCGAGCCGCGAGCTTAAAGAATCAATTTTAAATGCGATTTGATTCTTTCGATTCGCCCGTTCGACAGACCTTGCAGACTCAACGAATTTAAATGGTTTTAGAGGGGAAAAGAATTTTAGTGACGGGCGGAACCGGATCGCTCGGTCAAGTTTTAGTTAGACGCCTTTTGTCGGGCGAGATGGGACGCCCGCGCTCGATTACGGTTTTCTCGCGCGACGAAGCGAAACAGCATTATATGCGGCTCGCTTTTCTTCACCGGAAAGAAGCAACCGACGATATTATTTACGAAAACTCGCGTCAGCTTTTAAACTTCCGCATCGGCGACGTGCGCGATTACGCCGCGCTGCTTGCCGCTCTGCGCTCGGCTGACGTTGTATTCAACGCCGCCGCTTTAAAGCAGGTTCCGACGTGCGAGTATTTTCCGTTTGAAGCCGTTCAGACGAACATTGGCGGCGCGAATAATCTCGTCAGAGCGATTCGTGAAAACGCGCTCGGAATCGAAACCGTAGTCGGCATTTCGACCGATAAGGCTTGCAAACCGATTAACGTGATGGGAATGACCAAAGCGTTGCAGGAGCGAGTGCTTTTGGAAGCAAATATGGATTGCCGCGACACGAAATTCGTCTGCGTTCGTTACGGCAACGTGATTGCGTCGCGCGGCTCGATTGTTCCGCTGTTTATCGAACAAATCAAAGCAGGCGGTCCCATGACAATCACGCTGCCGGAAATGACCAGATTTTTGCTGAGCCTGGACAAAGCGGTTGACACGGTTTTTGCCGCAGTGCGAGAAGGCAAGCGTGGAGAAACTTATATTCCGCAAGTTCCGGCGGCGCGAGTCGTTGATGCGGCACAAGCGTTGATGCAGCTTCAAAACAAAGAGGTCGAGATGGTTTTCACCGGAATCCGTCCGGGCGAAAAAGTCCACGAAATAATGGTGTCCGAAGAAGAATGTTTCCGAACGTCGGAAAGAAACGGTTTTTACGTTATTCATTCGATACTGCCGGAGCTTCGCGGCGAAAGCGGGGGCTTTGAACCAGCATTAAACGGCGAATATTCTTCGGCAAACGACAATATTTCGATTCCTGAATTGCAAAGGCTGCTGGCGGCGGCAAGCGACGAAATAGCGTCATTTAAATAATATTCAATGCGATTCTTTAAAATCGGAGTTTGACGAACCAAACCGAAACGAATTAATTTTTGATTTGGAGCGTCGAATCCGATTTATCCTTAATGAGCGCAATCAGCCAACCGAATCTCGAAGAGTTGCACAAAACCGGCGGCACGTCTTTTGCCAATTCTCAAGCTGTTGATTCTTTGCCGGAA
>DASWLV010000154.1:0-8828 GCA_036400075.1 Pyrinomonadaceae bacterium | reverse complement strand
GTTTGCGGCGCTGGTTGAATTCTTTACATCGGCGGGCGGATAATTGCGTGGCGCGGAGCTTGAATTTAAGTTTAAATTTGAATTTAAATTCAAATTTGAATTCGGAATCGAGTGCGCATTTGTCTGCGCGATTTGTTGATTGCCGTTGTCGCTTTGGCTGCCGCGCGACATCATCCGCCACGCACCCGCCACAATCGCAATCAGCAGAACAGCGGCGAGCGCGCCGGCGACAATCAAACCCGTATTTGATTTTTTTGCGGTCGGCGCTGCCGAAGACGCGGCGGGTGTTCGCGGCAGCGATTGGTAACTCCTCGGTGGGACGCTTGACTCGCGCTGAACGACAACCGTCTCCGTCTCCGGTTCGGCTTCGGCGGTAACGAGCGGCGTTCCGTCGGTCAAACAAAAATTCTGCGAATCGTCAAAAGTCGTGCGACAAGCCGGACAAACTTTCATAAGCAATTACGAATTTCAAATTACGAATTACGATTTAGTTTCCTGCAAACGGCTAATTGTAACCGCAAACAGGCGCGTTTGGTAACTTAAAAAAAACAAATTCCGTAATTCGTAATTCGTAATTCGTAATTCGTAATTGATTTTAGGGTTCTGTGACGAACGAGACTTCGGAAATTAAAGTGTCTGCGGAGTCGTGCGCGCCCTGGTAAACGTCTTCGATTGTGATTCGCACCCAGCGCGTTTGTTTTTGTCCGACATCAATGGTTTGCGTTTGCATTTGGTCGGAAAAAGCGGCTGTTCGATTTGTACCATCTGAAAACTCAATCAACGCTTCGGCAACCCGATTGTTGTCGCGCCAGATTGCGGCGGTTTTAAAATAGCCGGGCTGAATTTTGATTTGCCGCAGATTGACCGTGCGTTCGAATTCAAAATTGAGCCATTCGCCGACGCCTTCGCCGTCCGAGCCTTCGCACCAGGCGGTCGCCGGATTGTTATCAAAAGCGAAATTGGGAAAATAAAAATTGCCTCGATCCTGGCGTCTGACGGACGAGGCGGAAGCGACTATTCGCGGCGGAATGTTCGCGGCGGGCGACGTTTGAGCTTTGACATTTGACGCCCGATTCGTTTCGATTTGAACCGAGGACAAACCTTGATTTGCGTTGATGTTGGCGGTCGCTTTGTTTTGATTCTCGGCGCGTGCGGCGTTCGCGTTTGTTTTCGGTTCTTCGCCTTTGTCGCCGCCACTCGTAAACAAATACAATCCGACAGCACCGATGATGACGGCGAAAATCGCAAAAGCAGCCAAAATCGCCAGCACGAGCGGCGCGTTTGATTTTCTCGGCGTTTGCGTCTGGGTTTGACGGAAATTTTGCGCGTCAACAAGCGTCGTGCCGTCGTTCAGACAGAAGATGTTTGAATCGTCCGCGTAAGTAGTTTGGCAGGTCGGGCAAATTTTCATTCCGATTACTTAATTTTCGAGACTTTCTGACAATGAAAACTATCAACTATCAACTCTAAACTATAAACTGTCTTGCAGAAAACCCCGGTTTCCATCCAAAACAGTTTACAGTTAACAGTTTATAGTTGACAGTTTGGAGCTGATTCTCGCATTTTTATCAGCTTTCGCGTAAATTTCCGGGAATTAAAGGCTCGCTGCGGATGATTTGCGCGCCCGATTCCGTGCAGACGGCAAACGACGGTTTGTAACCGCCTTCCTGCTCGTACATCGTCACACCCGCATATTCGCCTTTTGCATTGAGAATATAAAAATTAATGCCGAAATTCGGCGCGCCGCGAGCCGTCAAAAGGCGCTTTTCGATTGTGTTGTCTCTGATTCTTTTCAGCGCCGTCATTCCGGCGTCTTTTGGGCGCGCGCCGCGGCGCATTTCTTCGACAATCAGAAACGAACATAAATTATATAAATTCGCTTCGCCGCGCCCCGTCGAACCTGCCGCGCCGACCGCTCCGTCAACGTACAAACCCGCACCCAAAATCGGCGAATCTCCAACTCTGCCGGGAATTTTCCAAGCCAGACCGCTCGTCGTCGTCACGCCGCAAATCTCGCCTTTCGCGTTAATCGCGTTGCAATTTATCGTGCCGTAATAATGCGCCGGATGAATCTTGCCTTCATCAACCATCCGCAAAACTTCGCGCCGCCACAATTCGGCGCGTTTTGCCGGGTCGAGGTAATGCTGCGGATCGGTTCGGCGTTTCCATTCAAGCCAGAGACGCCGCGAGCGTTCGGTGTTCAAATCGTCTTCGATTTTAAAACCCATATTTTTGGCGAAACCTTGCGCGCCCGCGCCGACGATTAAATGATGGTCGGTTTGCTCGGCGACCATTTGCGCGATTGCCGCAGGCGTCCGCACGCCTTCGAGCGAGGCGACCGCGCCGGCGCGTTTTTTTGGTCCGTGCATCACGGAAGCGTCGAGCTGCACAATGCCGTCTGCATTCGGCAAACCGCCGTAGCCGACGCTCGCGTCCCTTGGGTCTAATTCGTTCAAAGCCACTCCGGCAACAACAGCATCAAGAACGTCGGCACCTGATGTGAGCATCGCAAAAGCCTTTTCGACGCAAGTCTGCGTCCCGCCGTTTTTATATTCGTGACCGTTTGAGGACGCGACGACAACAGGTTTAACCGCGCCGCGCTGAACCGCCGGAGCCTGACCGAAACCTGTTTTGGTCAAAACAGCAGCCGTTGCTCCCGTTAAAACAAAATCGCGTCGGTTTATTTTCTTGCTCATAGTTTTCTCGCTTTTTCTGATGAATTTTCGGCAAACAGTAAAGGGAAGGTAACTCAATTTGGCTAAAATATCTACAAACCATCAAATTTTTATCGGTTTTTTGGAGCTGCAAACGCAAAGTCAGCATGTAAACGCGGCAGGCGGTATTTTACCGTGAGCAATTTGTTTCGCCCGCTTTTATTCTGCCGAAATCGTTCATTCATTTTCTGTCATTTTGACTGAAAAGTTAATTCAACTTCAATCAAACTAAAGCGGCGGTTTTCATGTTGAAATAAGTCAAGCCCTTTGTTGTTACTAGTTAAGGCTTTGGCACGCCGTTTGATTATAGTCTGCCGAGTCATATTGATATGACGGATCATTTGAAAAGAAATTTACTTCCCGAAATTAAGGTTACAACTTTTTTGAAATAGAGAAGCTACAGGAGCAACGAACAATGAATAAGACACTTCTTCCCAAATTCTCAACAATCGCCGTCGTGCTGGCGATGTGCCTACAATCCTTCCAATTATCAGTAATTTGGGCACAAGAGCCGCTTTCCTCAGCCAATCAAAAATTGGACGCTGAACAAAAGCCGGAAGGAAAAACCGACACCCCTTTAAAGGGTATTATGATGACCGACCTGACCGGCTCTTCCAATACATTAACCAAGCAGAAAGTTGCGGCGGATTTGAAGCAGAGAAAGAACTCCGTTTCGGGCAGCACTTTCCTTGACGTTATCGTTGAACCCGCCAGCACCTGGTCGAGCGGTTTAACAACCGAATTAACAAATCGAGGCGCTGTCGTAAAGAAATCTTTTGCGAGCTTTAATTTTAAATCTTACAAAGTAAAAGCCAGCGATATTGATAACATTGCCGCCCGCACCGATGTCGGTTACCTCTCGCTTGAACGTCCGACGAAATCGCTCGGTCACGTAACTCTGACAACCGGAACCGATTCGGTTCGCTCAATTCTCGGAACCAGCTCTCTGGACGGTACGGGCGTCGGAATTGCTGTTCTTGATTCGGGTATTTACACTGCTCACAGCGCTACAAAAGCAGTAGACGGTAGTTCACGAATTGTTTATTCGCAGGATTTCACGGGAGAAAACCGCACTGATGATCCTTATGGACACGGAACTCACGTGGCGACGACGGCTGCCGGAAACGGCTGGGTTTCAGGCGGCGCTTACGAGGGAATTGCCAGAAACGCCAAAATCATCAACCTCAGAGTTCTCGATGCAAACGGCAGAGGCACGACAACGGCACTTCTCAACGCTCTTGATTGGATTTATGCAAACCGCGCAAATACGGCTTATAACATTAAAGTCGTTAATTTAAGTTTGGGAACGGCGGCTATTGACTCGTACAAAAACGATCCGATTTGCATCGCAGTTAGAAAATTGGTTGATGCCGGTATTGTCGTAGTCGCGGCTGCCGGTAATGAAGGCAAAGATTCTTCAGGCAACAAGCTCTACGGTCAGATTCACGCACCCGGAAACGATCCTTCCGTGATTACCGTCGGTGCGACAAATACATTTGGCAGCGATTCCAGACTCGACGATGTGATGGCGACTTACAGCTCCAAAGGTCCGACGCGCTCTTTCTGGACTGATTCAACAGGCGTCAAGCACTACGACAACCTCGTCAAACCCGATTTAGTTGCTCCGGGCAACAAGATTATTGACGCTCAATCACCAAACAACGTACTAATAACGCAAAACCCGACGCTCGATGCTGATGTCAGCGTAAGAGATACAAAAGAGCAGATGTATTTGTCAGGAACCTCGATGGCAACCCCGATTGTTTCGGGCGCAGTAGCGCTGATGCTGCAAGCCAATCCGAAATTGACGCCAAATCTCGCTAAAGTGCTTTTGATGTACTCGGCTCAATTACTGCCAAACCACAATAATTTTGAGCAGGGAGCAGGTCAGGTAAATATTGACGGAGCAGTTCGGCTCGCCAGATTGGTGCGTCAGGATTTATCTCTCTTAAGCCTTCTCGGTTCGCCGCTTTTGACCGTTCTCACCCCGCCTGCGCCGCAGAGCGTGATTGCCGGTAATACGATTCCCTGGAGCCAGGGTATTATAACGGATTATTCGTATGCTAAGGGAAGTAACCTGATAACCAAATATCAGAAGGTTTATGGTTTGGGTTACACTTTGAGCGATATAACGGTTGAAACAAACGGCGTTTTGATGAGCGACGGCGTATTGATGAGCGACGGCATTGTAATGGGAGACAGCATCTTAACTGTCACAGGTATTACGATGGGCGACGGTTTGCCGTTTCTCGCCAGCGGCGTGTTAATGAACGACGGCGTATTAATGAGCGACGGCGTTTTGATGAGCGACGGTATTGTCATGGGCGACGGTGTTCTGATGAGTGACGGCGTTTTAATGGCTGACGTTTCCGCAGCCGCAAACAACGCAATGATCTTTGGCGATGGAACAACTGTAATGGACGCAATTCCCGATCCGACGCCGGAAGACCCCAGCGGATTAACCGCCAAAGCGGCTTCAAGATCGCAAATCAACCTGACTTGGCTGGATAATGCGACGAATGAAACCGGATTTGCCGTCGAAAGATGTGCCGGATCAACTTGCACAAACTTTGCTCAAATCGCCACTGTCGGAGCCGGGGTAAAGAGCTTTGCCAACACCGGACTTACCGCAAATACGGCTTATCGCTACCGCGTTCGCGCTTTTAACGGTTCAGTTTTTTCAAGCTACACAACTGTTGTAGGCACTACAACATTGAAGTAAATAATTGCTTCTGAGAATCTGAATTTGAGTATTGATCGAACGGCTCACATTTCTTTTCAAAAAACATCGAGTCGCCAAATGTGGATTCATTCGGCGACTCGATGTTTTTGCAAGTCTCTTTTTCAAATTGACGCTAAATACTTAAGTAATTGAGCAAAATAAATCGGTAAAAATAACCACAGATAAACACAGATTAAAAAAAAGGATAAATCAAAGGGTGTTGTCTCAAATTTTATGCTCTGTGTTTTCTCCGTGACTTCTCCGTGAACTCTGTGGTGAAATTTCGCTTGAGAAAAACTCACCACAGAGAACACAGAGAAGTCACAGAGAACCGCAGAGATTTCGGAGCATAAATTGTGAAACACCACCAATCAAAGATGAAGAAATCAAATCTGTTTTATCAAAAAACATCCGTCCTTGATCCGTGTCCATCTGTGATAAAAATCTTTTTAATTTATTCTGCCTGAATACTTACGACTTGCCGACGAGACGAATAATCATTTCGGATTCTTCGCTTTTGCCGGTCAGAGGGGAAAAGTTGAATGTGTCTTTATCGTCTTCTTTCCGGTCGCGCAGAACGATTTTAAAAGCGCCGCCTTTGCGCTGAAAAAGGCGGCGCAGCGAGCTTAGCTCGGCGATTTTGACGATGCCGGAATCGGGCGTTTGAAAAGTGTGGCGGTTGTCGTCTGATTCAAATTTGACGGCGCTTCCGGTGATGTAAAGCGAGCCGGTGCAAGTGTAGGAAAAAGTTTTATCGTGCGAGTGACGGACGCGGAAAACCGCGCTGCCGCCCAGTTCGACGGCTTTTTGCATAAAGCCTTCGGCTTCTTGAAAATTTCTGTAACCGTAAAGATGCATAAAACCGAGCGATTGATAAGCTCTCGAATCGCGCGGCGAGAGCTTTACCGCGCGCTGCAATGTTTCAACCGCGCGGTCGGTTTTTTGGTCTTTGTAAAAAAGCGAAAGAGCCTGATCAATCAAAACGTCGTAATTCGTCACATTGTTTTTCGCAGTGTTGGGGATTTTAGGCGCATTTTGATTTTTAGGCGGCAGTGATTTTGCGCCGATGTTTTTGCCGCCGACAATTGCAGGACGATAACTGCTGCGGACGGCATTTATAACGACGGGGCGCGCTCCGGCTGCGATCAGCTCTTTTTCAATCTCCGGCGTAAGTTGAAAATTGACGCCGATTTTTCTGATTACTTCGGCAATATCCGCCGCTTGATACTGCTTTGATTCGAGCAGTCCGATCAATTTTTCTTTACTTGCCGCGCCACTGTCGTTTTGCGCCGCCGCAATAATGGAAAAAGCCGGCAGACACAAACAGAGCAAAATAAAAGACGCAAATAATTTGGTTTTAAATAAAAATTGATTGTTCATATTTGCGATTCTCCTTTTTGAGCTGTTTTTTAGTTATCTCTCAATCGTTGTTCGATCTCGCGCAAAGTCTTTTCTCTCGATTTTCCATGCGATTTAGGCGCGGCTTGTCTTCTTGTGGGCGGCTCGGCTTTTTTCCTCTCTTGCGCGCGCGTTTTTTCCGGTTGTTTCGGCGCGGGCGGCATTACCGCCGGAGGCTCGCTGATAATCGGCGTCGCGACGGGGGCGGCGATAACGGGCTGCTGCGGTCGAGACTGCGGCGGCTCATCTTGAACGGTTGTTCGTTCGGCGGGCGTCGGTTCCGGTTTCGGCGTTTCGATTGCGACGGGCGTTTCCAATTTAACGGGCTTTGGCGCAATTTCCTCGGTAACCGTTTTTTCAAATTGTACGGGTTTATCGGAAACCGCTTGACTGCGAACGAATAAAAGCGGCAAAACCGCAGCGATGATTGTTCCTAAAGTTAATAAAAATATTGCCGCGCCCGCTCCCGCATAGTGAATCCATGTTAAGCGGTCGAAAAATGATTCGGATTTTTCTTCTCGCGCAAAATTAATTTCCGCAGTTTCAACCGCTCTCAATCGGGTCTCCTCGATCTCGGCTTTGTCGAAAGCGGGAATTATATTTGTCGCTCCGCGCCGCGTTTCCCTGATGTCGCTTTCCGGTTCGGGCAAAGCCTCTGCGCCGCCAGTCGGGATTTTGTTTGTTTCTTCGGTTAATGCATCTCGACGGATGTTTGTTTCTTCGGTTTCGGGAATTTTAATCGGCGGCAATAAATTTTCCAAAGCCTGAGCTTCGTTTTTGGGCTTCGCAGCGTTGTTTTCGATTTTCTGAAGACCGGGATTTGATGGGCGGCTGATTCTCGCTTTTAAGATGCTCTGAAAACCGAAAGTTACCGCGCCGGGAGCGAAACCGGCGTCAAACAAGCTGTCCAGAAATTCTCCGGCTGATTGAAAACGTTCGTCGGGATTTTTCGCCAGCGCTTTCATAATCGCCGTTTCCACCGTTTCGGAGATGTTCGGATTAATGCTGCGCGGCAAAGCAGGCATTTCTTCGGTTTGAGCTTTCATTAACAGAAACTCGTTTTCGGATTCAAACGGCAAACGCCCGGTCAGAATTTCATAAAGCATTATTCCCAGACCGTAAATATCTGACCGCGCATCGGTTTCCAGCCCGCGCACCTGTTCGGGCGACATATATTCGAGCGTTCCGATAATGTTTCCCGATTTGGTCTTTCTCGAAGTTCCCAAAAGCCGCGCGATGCCGAAATCGAGCACTTTGAGAATCCCGTTTGCGGTCAAAATCATATTTCCCGGTTTCACGTCGCGGTGAACGATTCCAAGCTCGTGCGCGTGATTGATTCCGTCCAAAGCCTGACAAAAAATCGGAATCGCGTCATCTTCCGGCAGCGCGCCGCGTCGGTGCAAAAGCTGTTCGAGCGTTTCGCCGCGAACGAATTCGAGCACCATAAAAAGCTCGTCGCCCTGTCGGAGCAGGGAATAAAGCGTGGCAATATTCGGGTGATTGAGCTTGGCGAGCAATACGGCTTCCGAGCGAAAACGCTCGACGATTGAAGTTTGCCGAGCGAGTTCGGGGCGCAGAACTTTAATCGCCACTTCGCGGTCGAGCATCGTGTCAACGCCTTGATAAACACGCCCGACGCCGCCTTCGCCCAAAGAGCGGATAATTTTATAATTTCCAATCGTTTGCCCGATCATAACGCTGCTTCCTCAAATTCTCTGGTAATGCGGACGGGTTTTTTCGCCGCCGATTCGCTTTCCGGCGCGACGCGCACAATTCCCACTGTGATGTTATCGTTTCCCCCGCGACGCTTGGCTTCTTCAATCATTTGCTCGCAAGCCGCCGCAACATCTTTTGCGTCGAGCCAGATTCTGCGGATTTCTTCATCTTCGAGCATATCGCACAACCCGTCCGAGCAAAGCAGGAATTGATCGTTCGGTTTTACAGCAAAAACGTCCGACATTTCAACTTCAACGACGGGCTGCGTCCCGACGGCG
>DASWLV010000153.1:0-12870 GCA_036400075.1 Pyrinomonadaceae bacterium | reverse complement strand
CCGCCGCTTGTCCGACAAACGCCTCTTCCCGGCGATTGATTTGCAGCGTTCGGGAACGCGCAAAGAAGAATTGCTCATCAACAAAGAAGACCTTAATCGGGTTTGGGTAATGCGCCGCGTGTTGAATCCGCTGTCGCCGGTCGAGCAGATGGAAGTCGTGCTTGAGCGCCTCAGCAAAACAAAATCGAACGCCGAATTTCTGGCTTCAATGCAGAGCTAAAATGTTTGAAAAACACAAACTTAAAAGGCGAGGCGTAAAAACCTCGCCTTTTGTATTTTTCAGAACGGTAACCTTTTCGGTTTTTGTGTTGTCTTAGTAAATGTAATCACGATTGATTCTCCTCGACATCGTGAAAAATTGAAAGGGAGAAAAATGATGAAAAAGGTTTTAATTTTGCCGGTACTTCTGGCTTCGATATTTACTTTCAGCGTTTCCTCAGCTCAGGCTGCGGAAAACAAAAGCGTCGGTACTTCTGTTTCAGTGTCAAACGCGCCGCAAATTGTTCAGTATCGTCGCAATAATCGCGGACGAGTAGTGCGAACCTACACCACAACTCGTCTCGAACGTCGGGGCAATAGAGTGTTTAGAGTCACTTATCAAGTCACTCAACGTCCGAACGGGAGAACAACCAGCCGTATGATTAGCCGCACCAGAATACGCTAATCACTCAACAAACAATAAAAAAAGGCGAGACTTACAAATCTCGCCTTTTTTTATTGTTTAGTTTTCAGGTTTTAAATGCATTCAAATTCCGGCAGCAGCTTTTTCACTTTTAACAGCGCGTCGTAAGCGCCCGTAAATTGAGCTTGGGCTTGTCTTAACTGCAAGACGAATGATAAATCGGTTGCACAATTGCCGTCGTTTGTTTCCTGCATTTCAAACAACTTCAGTTTGAGCCAGGAACATAAAACCTGATTAATAAAGATTTTTTCGAGCATATTTGCATGTTCGTAACCGAAACGTCGGCGCATTTGCTCAAGCTCAAGCATTAGAGGCTCGCTGTTACGATGTAAATCCGAAGCCGAATCCATAAACTGCCGCATTTTTTCCTGCCCGTAATCATCAATCTCCCGCAACAGATGAGCTTTTCGTTCGCTAAAATCCGGGAACTCAAAAAAGCCGTGCGGAGTTTCGTTTTTTCTTTCCGTATTTTCGAAAAAATATTCAATCTTCAAAGGGATCGCATTGATATTGTTGGTAGCGGTTGCAGCTTGCATCTTGTTTGTCCTCTTTTCTTATTCTTTTTGCCTGAGCTTGATAACTTTTAATCAATCGGTGCATTCCGATGTCCGCCGACAATATTGGCAATTATGGTTCCACAAAGATAAGTGGTGTTATAAAGGGGGTTAGTGGCTGCTGGGGATCGGATTACAATGAATAAATAAGCAATTTCATCACTTTGCTTTGAATTTGAATCAATTTGATTGATTTTTTTTAGCTTCTTAATTTTAAAATTCGCCGCAGCCTGCCGGGGAATAGGAAATAAACAAGTGTTCGTTTTATAAAACGAAAGCTCTATGATGCTTTTCCTTGCTAAAACTAATTTTGTTTTTGGATAATCAACGCACGGCAATTGTTTTGAAACAAAGTCATTATGAAAGCAGTTGAAGAGCAGAATCCGATTTCGCCGACAGCGCCTGCGTCCGTTTGGAAGCTCGGCGGTATGTCATTGCGTGTGCTGGGGCGGCGCGTTTGGGAAGAGTTTTACGCAGGTAGCTTGCTGACGCACGCGGCAGCGCTTTCTTTTTATTTTTTGCTCGCGCTCTTTCCTTTATTGCTGTTCCTGATTACGATACTCGGTTTTCTGACCGATTCGGGAAACGAAATGCGAGCCAGTTTGTTCGCGCAACTGAGCAGAATCGCGCCGCCCTCGGCTTCGGCGCTCGTTTACGCAACGATTGACGAAGTAGCCCGCGAGGCGGACGGCAGCAAGCTCTCGTTCGGATTAATTACCGCGCTGTGGGTCGCTTCATCGGGCGTTGCCGCTCTCGGCGAATCTCTCAACGCGATGTACGGCGTTAAAGAATCGCGCCCGTATTGGCGAACCCGGATTTCCTCAATCGGTTTAACAGTGGCGCTTATCGTGCTGATCGTTTCCCCTTTGATGCTGATGCTGTACGGCGGCGAAATCGGCGAAGCAATAGCCAATCATTTTAATCAGGGCAGTAGTTTCATAACTGTTTGGAGCGTTCTGCAAGTACCGATTGCGCTCGCCTTCGTTTTAGTTTCGTTTGCTTTGATTTATTATTTCGCCCCGAATGTTTACGACCAGAAATGGTATTGGATCACGCCCGGTTCAATCGCCGGAGTGTTGCTCTGGCTGCTCGTCTCGCTTTTGTTTCGCCTTTACCTGCGCCATTTCGATTCGTACAGTTTGACCTACGGCTCGCTCGGCGCGGTCGTCGTATTGTCTTTGTGGTTTTATCTGACCGGAACGGCGATTCTTTTGGGCGGCAAAATCAACGCCGAGATTGAGAATGCGGCGGCGAAAGCCGGAATGCCGGAAGCCAAACATCACGGCGAAAAAGAGGCGCAGGAATAGAGCCGCATTGCCCGCAGAATCGTGGTTTGCTTATAATGTCGCGGGATTTTTATTTGCAAAACTCAAATTATGAATAATTCAAAAAAAGCGTCTTCAATCAAAAATCTTTCGCGCCGACAGTTTGCCAAAGCAGCGGCAATCGGAATTGCGACAGCCGCGCCGCTCGTTGCAATATCGGCGCAAACGACGACTCCGATGCCCCCGAAAGAACCTGCTGCGCCGCCAAATCCGCAAACATCGCCGACGCCCGCGCCGGTTCCTTCGCCCATTGCCGTCGCGTTCGGAGCAGTTGCCGAGGCTCGTTTCGGCAAGATGCTGACGCCCGAACAACTTGTAAAAGTTAAAGAAGATATGGTGGGCAATGTTCGCATGGCTGAACGTCTGAGCGCCGCCAAACTGCAAAATGCGGACGAGCCGGATTTTGTTTTTGCCGCCTGAATTGCTCGAATTTATTTACTATTTCAAAATTTATGCTTTCTGACGACGTTTTGTTTTCTTCGATTTCAGAG
This sequence comes from Pyrinomonadaceae bacterium, assembly GCA_036400075.1. Classification (GTDB taxonomy): domain Bacteria; phylum Acidobacteriota; class Blastocatellia; order Pyrinomonadales; family Pyrinomonadaceae; genus JALZCH01. The sequence continues at coordinate 9,818 of DASWLV010000153.1, read as the reverse complement.
CTTTCGCGCCTGATTAAAAACCGAAAAATCTCGCCGGTCGAATTAACCGAAAGCTATCTGGCGCGGGTTGAAAAATACGGGGCGACGCTCGGCGCTGTAGCGCAGGTTATGCGCGAATCTGCTTTGACGGAAGCCAGACAAGCCGAAGCGGAAATTCAAAAAGGACGTTATCGCGGCGCGCTGCACGGAATTCCTTACGGCGCGAAAGATTTGCTTGCCACCAAAAACGCTAAAACGACGTGGGGCGCGGAGCCTTATCGCAATCAGCAGTTCGATTTCGATGCGACCGTCGTCAAACGTCTGCGCGACGCGGGCGCGATTCTGATTGCGAAGCTCGCAATGATCGAGCTGGCGGGCGGAATGGGCTACAACGAAGCGCACGCTTCCTGGACGGGCGCTTGCAAAACGCCCTGGAATACCGCTTTTTGGAGCGGCGGCTCGTCTTCGGGACCGGGCGCGGCGACCGCTGCTGCATTGGTCGCGTTTTCTATCGGCTCAGAAACTTCCGGCTCAATTATCACTCCGGCGGCGTTTTGCGGCGTTTCCGGTTTGCGCCCGACTTACGGTGCGGTTTCGCGGCACGGCGCGATGGCGCTCTCCTGGACGCTCGACAAGCTCGGTCCGATGTGTCGTTCTGCCGAAGATTGCCGGATTGTTTTTGAAGCAATTGCGGGACGCGACCCGCTTGACGCAAGTTCAAAAGAAAGACCGAAAAAGACAGCGGCAAAAGATAAAAAAGCGCGAATCAGAATCGGCGTGCTGAAAGATTCTTTCGAGAAGGCGCAGCCGGAAGTGCGCGACAATTTTTTGGGGTCAATAGAGCTTTTGAAAAATTTTGCCGATGTCAGAATGGATGTTAAACTGCCTGATTTTCCTTACGGTCCGGCGGTTGGAACAATTGTTGACGCCGAAGGCGCGAGCGCGTTTCGAGATTTGATTGAATCGGGCGAAGTCAAAAAACTGGCTTCGCCGAGCGGACAAATCGGCGGTTTTTCGGCTTCGCTAGTCACGGCGGTTGATTATCTGCACGCAATGCGGTTGCGCGCGCCGATGCGTCGCGCGTGGGCGAAAATGTTCGAGGAAATTGATTTGCTTGCAGCGCCTTCGCGCGGAACAGTCGCTTATCCGATTGATAAAACTTTTGACAAAGCGTATCCGGGCATCGGCGGCGCTTCGCCAATCGGCGCGAGCAATCTGGTCGGCGTTCCGGCTATTTCGATTCCGAACGGTTTCGGACAAAACAATCTGCCGACCGGAATCCAATTTGTCGCCGCCGCCTGGAATGAAGATTTGTTGTTTGAAGCGGCAAACAAGCTACAGCAAACGACGGATTGGCATAAACGCCGTCCTAATTTGCCTTAAAACCGTTACGTATTTTGTTGGATAAATGAAAATCGGACATTGACCGCGCGGTCAATGTCCGATTTTCTATTGAGACGAAAAAAAGTCTTTGAGCTTCTGTTTTTAGGGAATAAACAAAACAGAAAGTTTTTCAAAGAGGCGCGAACTTACGCTAAAAGCTCGCTAAAAAGGATCACTATATGAAATAACTAGCGGTTTACACGCGCCGTTGAATTAAAAGTTCCAGAAAAATTCAAAAAATTTCGCCAGACGCTGTTCAACCCATTAATGCTGCTCGAAACTTGTATTTAATGACGAAAACGCCAGTATTTTTAAAATTCTTTTGCGAAGTGAAAGGAAATCGCGGAGACATTAAACTGCGAATCATTTTCAAAGGCTGATGTCTCCGCGGTTTCCAGCTAATTATTTTCAAGCAGTGTCCGGGACAGAGTTAACGTTTTTTGGTTTAAAGCCATTTTTGCCGTGTCCTTAACCTTAAAACGCAATTTTATCAACGTGCCATTTCCTGTAATCAAATCGGCTCCGCTGGAAGCGGCAATACCGATTCTGCCCGGTTTTGTCGTATCTGAAACAACGGAAAAGTTGTTTGCCGTTAATGTATCGGCTGTCTCAATCGGCTGAATCGAATCCAATTCTATGATATTGGAATCAAATGTCACATCAACTGAAAAACCGGAAATTGATTCGCTGTTGTTTGTTAATAAAACCGGAATTATCAAACTGCCTTTCTCGATCCGGCTTGCTTTTGTACCCAGCAGCAATTGAGCGCCTATAGCTGCTGATTTTCTATTTATTGCGCTCATTCCTTCGGCAAACGATGAATTTTCCGCTTCGGCGGCAACTGTTTCCTCGTCAGCGTTAGCTAAAGAATTGGTTTGCGGCGGCATCCAGTTTCCGTTTACTTCGCCGATTAGAATTGCTTCGTAGTTTTCATTTTCGACCGACTCAAATAATGAATCGTAGTTGCGTACGGGCGGCGTGAATTTCCAACTGCCGACATCGCCGGTCGCTCCGGTCTGTCCGCCGGCGGCTACATATCGCAGGATTTGCGTAGCGTCAAAAGATGTAATCGTGCCGCTGTTATTTGTATCGGCGGCGATGCGTTGATTCGGAGTTAAAATTCCGTTGCCCGCAGCGACATGGCGCAGAACCATTGTCGCGTCAAACGTTGAAATTCCGTTTGCGCCTCCGCTCTTTGACGGGGTGACTGTGTATTGTCCGCCCTCAAGTAAATTCTCCAGCTTGTAAGAGCCGTCGGAGCCGGTATTGGAAACTGCAAAAGAATCACCCGTTGTTGTTATCGAAACGTTTGAGACAAATTTGGCGTTTTGTCCCGCAGGCGTTGCGCCATAGGTGATTTTCCCTAACAGCGATGCCGTTTGCGGAGCCGGGTTTATATGAGCAACCATAAACGGAGAAAGCGACAAAACGTTTTGCGAAACGGTGCATACACCGTTATTGAAAATCGGAGCCGCATTGTTGTTCTCTCTCCATCCGTCTTCGGTAAAGTGCATCAATTGCATATTGCTGCAAATTGATTCATTAGTGACTGAAGCGATATTGAATGAAACGGTAACGAGGTTCGTGTAAGATACCGACGTGCGAATGTCATAAATCGGAGAACCAGGCGCGTACCCGTTCGGCAACTTAGGCATTTGCTTTGTCTGTAATGGTGTAGCGACGATTCTTCCCGGTGCGTTGACGTTGGTGAACGTGACATTAATGCCATTGGCAAGTGAAACCGTCGTGTTTTGAGTTTTCAAGCCCCAGTGCCAAGATGGGTTACTATTTAATCCCTCGGTCAACAAGCCGATTTGCGCGCTGCCGTTCGCATTCATTGTCCAGATTTGGCGACTGTTGTTTTGTTCGCGCGTAAAAACTATTTTCGTGCCGTCGGGCGACCAATTCGGATAAGTTTCGCCAGTTGACGGTGTGTTAGTTAAGTTAATTGCGTTCGTTCCGTCGGCGTTCATCACATAAATATCATTGCCGCTGCGATTGCTGAAAAAAGCAATCCGATTGCCGTCGGGCGACCAGGACGCCGATAAATCCTGAGCAGGACTGGTTGTTAAACGAACTGGATTGCTGCCGTCGGCATTCATCACATAAATATCGTCATTGTCGTCGCGCCTACTGTTGAAGGCAAGTTTACTCCCATCCGGCGACCATCCCCAGACAAAATCATAAACGGAGTTGTTTGTTAGTCGCGTCGGATTCGTGCCGTCCGCGTTCATTACGTAAATCTCTGTTTGAGTTCCTGTTCCGAGGGTAAATGAAATTTTTCTGCCGTCCGGCGACCATAGTGGAGTAAATTCATTGATCATGGAGCTTGGAAACAAGTCAACCAGATTTGAACCGTCGGCGTCCATCCGATAGATATTTGAGTTGTGCGTAAAGAGGATTTTGCTGCCGTCGGGCGAGAAAACCGGGTATTGATCGTTATAATTCGGATTGGGCGAAATTTTTCTCAAATCGCTGCCGTCGTTATTGACGGTATAAATTTGATCAACAGGACCGACTCTGCGTGAAAAAACAATTTTGCCGTTGACGCGCTCCGTAAGCGATTTCGAATCAGTGCACACGCCCGCATTGCCGGAATAATAAAGATTGCGAATTTCCGCGTCGTTCAACCCGCGATTAAAAACCGAAAATTCGTCAATCTGCCCCTTCCAAAGACGATAGGACCCTTGATTAAAGCGGTTAAAGAAACGTCCCAGCATCAGGGTTCGCGCCTCGTCGTAATTGATTGGGGTCGTGGACGGCGAAGAATTCAGCAAAATGCCATTGCGGTAAATCCGGACTTCGTTGTCTTTGCGAACAACGGTTAAATGCTGCCAAACGTTTGATTCGAGAATAAACGGAACAGCGGTGCCGTTATCGCGATAAAAATAATTGTTTGTTGCAGTATCGTTTTGCTCAATGCCCCAATTTGCCGTGCTGGTCCGATTATTGTCAACGAGATTTGCGAAAGCCGTTTGCGTTGCGCCGGGTTTGACCCACATCGAAATGGTGAAGGTTCTATAACCGAAAAAATTGCCGAGATTGGCGTATTGACCGGTTCCGTTGAAGGCGAATGCTTGTCCGACTTTGCCAGCCTGGTAGGAGACGGCAATCGTTCCGCCGGCGGTATTTCCGCTTATCGAATCGGTTGCATTATTTTCGGCGCGATACCAAGCCGCCATATCTGCTGGGGGCGGAGCACAGAGCGGCTCGATTTGACCTCGGATCTCGCCGTTCGGAAATGCCGTAGATGTGACGTTGAAATACCACAAACCGGCTTTTAAATCGGCTGCCTGCGAACTTGTGACGCTAAAAGACTGAGTTGAAGCGCCGCTCGGAAAGCTAAAAATCTGATCAGCGGTTGCGCCTCGCGGCGCTGGACCGTGAATTTCCGCGCTTATTTGCGTGTTTTGAAAGCCGTTTAAGTTTAAAGTTGCAGTAACTTGATTTTCAGTATCATTCAGAATGATGCTGCCAACTCCAGATGCAGCCGAATTAGTTGCCGGAACCGCTTGATTGCCGTTTAAAACTGCGGTAAAAACCGTATCCGCATAAACTGCTGAAACTCCGAGCAGAAACATCGTGATTGCCACTGAAGTGGCGGTGCGTGCTGCTGTAGAAAGGTGCGAAAGAAAACAAACATTAAAATAATTGCGCTTCATAATTTAAATTCTCCAAATATTTTGTTATTCCGTTACCAAGACGTTTTATTGCAGCTCAATTTGGCTGCCGCACATTATTCGCCCCAACGAAGTTCCGTTTCTAACAAAACGCTTCAATTAACTAACGCGAAAAATTTCAGGAAAAGGATTCAGCTTTGGTGATTTTTATAGAACCAAAATAATCCGGTCTTATCGGTTGAAAAGAGAAAATACATTCTCCTTTGAAGAAAACTCATTTTCCTATTTGTATTTAAAACAATTCGGAACAAGCGTTTGGAATAAGAAATTTTGAAGAAACGGTAAACGGGATGAGAGTTCGAGAATAAAAATTTCCAATCAAAACTTGCTTGAAATTTCACCACAATAATTCGGTTTTTTTAAAGAAAATATAGACATCGGCTAAAGTAGGGAGTAAAATGGCAGACAAATTCGGGTTATTTATCCTAATGGACTAAATACGACAATGTATCAGTCTATTTGTAAAATTTTGAAAGACGAGGAAAAGTTAGAAATGAAAATTTTAAATGTCGAGCTAAAGCTACGAAAAATATCTCTCCTGCATTTAGCAGCTATTTTTGGTTTGCTAACCTTTGGTTTGCTACAAACAGTACAAGCCCAAACACAAACTTTCGCACAATTCACTCAGCAAAACAGCACCAACGGGTTTATCTTTACCAACAATGCCGGAGCGAGCGCCACTTTATCTACGCCTTTGACCGGCACGCGGATCACATTTAGGTACTTGGGCATTGTCGGATTGGATCCCCAACTGGCAGGTGATCAATGCGCCGACATATTTGTCGACGCAAATACAAATGATCCGGCTTTACCCGGAGCTCCGCCAAACGGATACGCGCAACCCTTCGACACTGTGATAATCCAGATTTTGCGCTGCGCTCCGGCTACGGTCGGCGCCAATACGCGAAGAAATTTGTTGACCGCGACGGTTACCACCGGCGCTCCCACATTTACCGGTAATTTAGGCGGTGAGTCAGGCAGTTTTTTTGCTTCAACTCCAAATCAAAACGTTGTTTTTACTTCTGATTTTCTCAGTTTTGCCAACACTGTCGAGAGAAATTTTGCGCTTAGCTTCTCTTCTATTATCCCACAGCTTGCGCTTGGACCGGGCGGGTTTTTTGACAGCTTTACAGCCGCCGGAACGGGAACATTCGCATCGAGTCCGCGACCTGTTATTTGCTGCATCACTACGCCGGCATCGGTTTCAATCAGCGGTCGCGTAATTGCTCCGAACGGGCGTGGTTTAAGCGGCGCGACGGTCACTTTAACCGAAGCGGACGGTACAGTTCATCGGGTTCGCACAAGCGCTTTCGGTCATTACCGTGTTGCGGATTTGACGGCGGGGCAAACCGTAATTATCTCGGTAGCTTCCAAACGATATAACTTCCAGCCGAGGACTTTGAATCTTAACGAAGATGTCGAGAATTTAAATCTGCTTTCGGCAGAGCAGCAATCTCGCAAATCTTTTTAAGACGTTCGGAAAGAATAAAAATAAAAGCAGCAGTTAAAAAACTGCTGCTTTTATTTTTTGAAAAAAATACGCCTAAAATATCAATTAACGCCCCAAAACATTATGGCTTTCCGAGAGCAGGCGGCAAAATTGGATTATTCGGTTTTCCGCCCAGAAACGATTTTTGCCGTCCGTTTTTGAATCCGCGACAAAACCGACGTGCCCGCCATTTTCCGGGGCAAGCAAAATGACAAAAGGATTCGCCCCGCGCAAAATTTGATAGAAAGCGGTGAAGGGAACAAACGGATCATCCTGTGCGTGAACGATCAAAGTCGGAACTCTGATTTTTTCAATTAACTTGAGAGAGCTGGAACGCGAATAATAATCGTCAACGTCTTTGAAACCGCCGTAACGAGCGGTAAAGCGGGTGTCGAAATCACGGATGCTGCGAATTTGTTCGATACCGTCGGTTTGGTAACGTTCGGGATAAAGTTTTTGGACGCGCCGCATTCTTTTTGCGAGATTGTTGAGAAATCTGCGACTGTAAATCCAGTTTGAACGAAACCCGATTGCATCGGCGCAGGCTGCCAAATCAATCGGAGGCGAAACCGCTGCGACGCCGCGAAGCTCCGGCGGCGGATTTTCACTCCATTCGCCCGCCAGCTTCAGGCTCATATTTCCGCCCAAAGAAAAGCCGGCGAGAAAAATTTGTTCCAGACAATCTTTCTCAATTAATTCTTCAATTATACGGCGCAAATCTTCCGACATTCCGCTGTGATAAAGCGTGTTCGTCAGATGTTCGGTCTCGCCGCAGCTTCGCAGGTTGAGCCGCAAAACATTAAATCCGTTGGCAAAACCAGCGGCTGCCGTGCCGAGCATATAAATCGAATTGCTTGAGCCTTCGAGACCGTGAACGAGAATCAGAGTCGGCGATTTTCGCCGTTTTTCGCCCGTTTGCCAGCGACAGCGCGCGAGCAATCGCACGCCCGGCGCGACTTCAAACAAACGCTCTTCGTCATTTTTTAACTCCGAATTTAATTGAGCGCGGCGTGGATAAAGATAAGCGAGAATCGTTTGCGCGTGATTATTTCTCAAAAGCAGATGCGGTCGAAACGGTTTGGCTTTGAGCTGCCGTTCGACAAATGATAAATCAACCGGGATCGAAATCGGCGGATTTCCTTTGAGCTTATCTGTTAATTGAGTTTCTTGTTTCATTTGGTTCAAACTAAAAATATCAAGTCCCAGAGGCGACATTCAACCGCTTTTATTACTGCTCGCTAAAACAGGCATCGGCAATCCGCCGTGCCTTTTAGGTGCGGGAAACAAAATTTTGATATGCTCCTATTCGTTATGAAAACTAAGCTAATCGGCGTTCTGTTTTTCATCGTCCTTTTAAATTTGTATTCAGCACAAATTCAGGGACAGAAGCCTGCGACGCAAACATCGCAATCCGTCGCAAATAGGCAGGAGCTTCCGGCGGACAAAGTAAAGAAAATCGAAGCCGAAATTGCGATTTGGATGGCAAAGCACAAAGCGCCCGCGCTGTCCGTCGCTATTGTCACTGACGATCAACTGCGCTGGTCGAAAGGCTATGGACTTTCGGACATAGAAAATAATGTTTCAACGCGCGCCGATACAGCTTACCGTCTGGCGTCAATCGCCAAATCAATCACTGCGACAGCCGTAATGCAGCTCGTCGAACGCGGAAAAATTGATTTGGACGCCCCGATTAATAAATACTGCGCCGCTTACCCGGAAAAACAAAATCTAAAAGACGCGCCGGACAAACAGTTTTCAATCACCGTCCGCCAACTGCTGATTCATCACGGCGGAGTGCGCCACAACAAGCCGGAAGAAGTTTTCAGCACGCGACATTTTAATAGCATCAACGATGCAGTCGCATCGTTTAAAGACGATCCGCTGGTCATCGAACCCGGATCAAAATATTCGTATTCGACGCCCGGTTACACGCTGCTCGGCTGTGCCATCGAAGGCGCTTCGGGAACGAGCTATCTTGATTACGTCCGCGAAAACATTTTCAAACCCGCCGGAATGACGCGCACGCAAGCGGACGATGTTTATGCGGTCATTACAAATCGAGCGCGCGGCTACCGCAAAACGCAATCAGGCGAAATTCAAAACGCTCCGCTGCACGATACGAGCATCAAAATTCCGGGCGGCGGGCTTGTTTCAACCGCCGAAGATTTGGCTAAATTCGCCATCGCCGTTAATACTAACCGGCTGGTCAAGCCGGAAACGCTCGCGCAAATGTGGACAAAGCCGAAAACACCCGATGGTAAAGACCAAAGCTATGCTTTCGGCTTTTTAATCAACGACCAGAACGGATTGCTTCGCGTCTTTAACGACGGCTCGCAGGCTGGAACGCGGACTTATCTTTATCTGCATCCGAAACAGAAATTTGCCGTAGCCCTGATGACGAATTTGGAACGAGCTTGGTGCGAAGAACTCGTGCCGAAGATTATTGAGGCACTTGGCGAAAAGCCAGCCGCGCAATCCTCAAATTAAATTTCAAAGCTGTTTTAGGCAGACTAAAATTAAGTATTTGAAATTGATTCAATAACTGATTTGATAAAGACATCGGCGCACGAAATTTTGGAATTAAGCCACCTGGAAAACCTTTATACCGGCGAATAGCGCCGCCTAACGGTTCAATTGCATCGAGCGCGCCGCCGAAGCATCTCTTATTTCTATGAACAAAATCATTTGTCAGATTTCCCGCCGCATCGTAAGACAAACCAATGATTCTGTTATTTGAATAGAAACTCAAACTTTGCCCAAGACCAGCCGTGACGGTTCTGTTTCCGTAACGATCATAACCGTTTGTCTGAGTCCAATTCGTTCCGCTGTTTTCCTGTGCTGTTGACAATCGGTTCAGCGAATCGTAAGTAAAACTCTGAGAGTAATAAACACCTCCGCCGTAATAATCAGTGCTCGTGATGTTTCCTAATGTTTGAGAAGAAAGAGCGCCGTGAGCCGAGTAAGAAATGCTCGAAACCGATGCCGCCGCAGAATAAGAAGTAGCATTGCTCGTCAAAGAAGATAATCTTCCAGCCGTATCGAAACTGTAGCTCACGCTGCGGCGATTTCCTCCAGTTCCGGGATAAGTTTGGCTCGTCATTGCCGACGCCAAATTGTAAGATGCGTCAACCTGATAATTCACATTATCGGTTTGCTGGAATTGCTGCGAGACTCTGCCAAGTGCATCGTAAGCGCGATACGTTCCGTTGCTGCTTGATGTGCCGTATGTCACTGCTACGAGTCTTCCCTGTGAATATCCGCGCGTGAAAGAAGGCGCTCCCGAAGGC
>DASWLV010000152.1:0-45573 GCA_036400075.1 Pyrinomonadaceae bacterium | reverse complement strand
CAATAAATTAAGTATGTTTTAAAACAATGCTTTCAATAATATTGGCGACCGATTCGCAGCGGTCGGTCGCGTTTTCCAGAATTTCGTAAAATTCCTTTAATTTGATCACGCTGACCGGATCGTCTACATGCGTAAAAAGCTCTTTAATCGCGCGAAAATAAACTTCGTCGGCTTCATTTTCGAGGCGATGAATCTCAACAAAATGCTTGCTCATTCCGTTCGAGGCTTTTAATGCCGAAACCGCCATATTAATTTCGGCTGCCAGACCGCGAATAATCTCAACGAACTGTCTGATCGGATCGTTAAATTCTCGGATGTCATACATCACGATGGCTCGCGCTCCGGCGTCTATGTAATCGCAAATATCGTCGAGGGCGACCGACAGCGTATAAATATCTTCGCGGTCAAACGGCGTGATAAAAGATTTGTTTAATTTATTAGTAATGTTATGAGCAATCAGGTCGCAAGCGTGTTCGACATCTTTAATACGTTTGGCGTAATCGCCAAAATCTTGGGAATTACTCTGCACCATTTCGCCCAGAATATCCGCCGCTTCCTGAATTCTTTCGGTCATTTGCGAGAAAAAAACAAAATAATCGTCCTCGCGCGGCAAGAAGCTAAAAGCCATTTCAAAATGTCTCCGTTATCAGTCTTAAAATCGAAGCATTAAATATATCCAAACGTATTCGGCTTGTCTAATATCAAATCGGAGAGTAATGAATAAAGCCGAAACATTGGGAATTTGTTTTTTTAAAGGAGACTGTCGGGGCTATGCTTGATGAATTCGGCTTCGATCATATAGACGGTCAATTCGCAAATATCTTTGACATAATCGCCGATTCTCTCGATGTGTTTTGCAACGAAAAGCAGATGCGTTGCCCGCGTAACGGTTGCGGGGTCTTTAACCATAAACTCAAGCAAGTCGTGAAAAATTTTGCGATAAATCTCATCAACTTCCTTGTCCATCAAAATTACACGCCGCGCGCCGCCTGAATCTCCGCGCGTGAAAGCCTCGATTGCCCGGCGGAGCATCTCGGCGGTTTTGGAAGCCATTCGCGGCAAATCAACGTATTGTTTTAACTGCGGCTCTTTGTTCAGCTCTATGGCGGCGCTGGCGATATTACCGGCGTGGTCGGCGATGCGTTCGAGAACAGGCGTAATTTTCGCCAGAGCAATCACAAAACGCAAATCGCTGGCGGCGGGCTGTTGAAGGACGAAAATCTCGACACAAGCGCGATCAAGCTCAAGTTCGAGCCGGTCAATCACATCGTCGTGAGCTAAAACAGCTTTCGCCAAATCGCTGTCGCGCTCGACGAGCGACTGCATCGCGCGCTCAACGGCTTTTTCCACTTCACCGCTCATTTGCAGGATGCGCTCGCGCAAAGTTTCCAGCCGTTTATCAATTAATCTGTGTTGTTCCACTTTTTTAATTTTAGATTTTGGATTTTGGATTTTAGATTTTGTCTGCTTAGAAATCCGTTTAGTTTCATACATTAATCAAATGCGCAAATAAATTCTAATCTAAAATCTAAAATCCAAAATCATCCGAATCTTCCCGTGATGTAATCTTCGGTCAGTTTTTCGTCCGGTTTGGTAAAAATCTTTTTTGTCGGATTTGTCTCAATCAGTTTACCGAGCAGGAAAAACGTCGTTTTATCCGAAACGCGCGCCGCTTGCTGCATATTATGCGTGACGATGACGATGGTATAATTTTTCTTTAATTCGACAATCAGCTCTTCGATCTTCTGAGTCGCAATCGGATCGAGAGCCGAAGCCGGTTCGTCCATCAAAACAACTTCAGGCTCGACCGCGAGCGCCCGCGCGATGCAGAGACGCTGCTGCTGCCCGCCGGAAAGCCCGAACGCAGACGTTTTCAAACGGTCTTTTACTTCGTCCCAGAGAGCCGCGTTGCCGAGAGCCTTTTCGACGCGCTCATTCAAATCCCCGTTGTTTCTCGCCATCCGGTTGATGCGAACGCCGTATGCCACGTTTTCAAAAATTGATTTCGGAAACGGATTCGATTTTTGAAAAACCATCCCGACTTTGCGCCGCAGACCGACAACATCCGTTCCCGGCGCGTAAATGTTTTTGCCGTCAATCAACACTTCGCCATCAGCGCGCGTGCCGGGAATCGTGTCGTTCATCCGGTTTAGGGTTCGCAAAAATGTGGATTTGCCGCAACCGGAAGGACCGATAAAAGCCATCACTTCGCGGTCGGGAATTTCGAGCGAAATGCTGTGCAGCGCCTGCGACTTGCCGTAAAAGAAATTTAAATTGCGGACGCTGATCTTGCTCGCTTCGGTTTGAACGGCGGTTTCCTGCTTCAGTTCACGAAAATAATCCGCGCTCGCACCGACTGTTGTTTGAGTTTGTTGAGTTGTCGGAGTCATAAACAACATAATTTTTAGAAATTTAAATCGTTAAAATCGTTTGCGCGTCAAATACCGGACGGCGATGTTGATAACTAAAATCAGAAACATCAAAATCAGCGTCGCCGCCCAAGCCATTTGCCATTCAACATCGAACGGTCCGGTCGCGTAATTGTAAATCTGCACCGTCAGCGAAGCCATCGGCTGATCGAGATAAAAATTATAAAAACGGCTGTTAAGCGCGGTGAACAGAAGCGGCGCGGTCTCGCCCGAAACGCGCGCAATCGCCAGCATCGCGCCCGTCGCAATTCCCGATTTTGCGGCGGGAAGCACGATGTCCCAGGTTACGCGCCAACTCGGAGCGCCGAGCGCGAGCGCGCCTTCGCGCATCGAATTCGGGACGAGCCGGATCATCTCTTCGGTCGTCCGCGCGACAATCGGAATCATAATAATCGCCAGCGCCAGGCTTCCCGCCAAACCTGACTGTCTGCCCATCGGCAAAACGAAAACGGTAAAAACAAAAATGCCGACGATAATCGAAGGAATTCCGGTCATCGTATCGGCGACAAATCGAACTATACGCCCAAACAATCCGTTGCCGAATTCGGCGAGATAAACTCCGGCGGCGACGCCGAACGGCAGACCGATGAGACTCGCCACGCCAGTCATCAAAAGCGAGCCGACAATGGAGTTGCCGATTCCGCCGCCTTCGCCGACGGGCTTCGGCGTATCAATCAAAAATTGCAGATTGAGCGACGACGCGCCGCGAACCGCGATATAACCGAGAATCAGCAGCAAAATCACAATCGTCAAAACGGCGCAAGCGGCGGTTAATCCGGTCATTAAACCGCTGATAAATCTTCGCCTTCGACGCGAATTCGACGCGAAAACCGAAGCCGACTGATTTTCCGCTGTTGCGTTTTCCATTCCTTTTAATACGTTATGCTTTTGCGTCGCCGGTGACGCCGGCGACCATCAGTTTCGCCAAACCGTTGACGACGAAAGTCACCAGAAACAAGATCAAGCCGATTTCGATCAACGCGCTGAAATAAAGCGGGTCGCGCGCCTCGGCGAAATTCGCCGCCAGAACGGAAGCAATCGTATAGCCCGGCTCAAACAACTTTGCGGTAATTTGCGGAACGTTGCCGATAACCATCGTCACCGCCATCGTCTCGCCGAGAGCGCGCCCCAAACCCAAAACGATTGCTCCGGCGATGCCCGAAGCCGCGTTGGACAAAACAATCTGCGTCGTCTCCCATTTTGTCGCGCCGAGCGCAAGCGCGGCTTCGCGCTGAACCGTCGGCACGGCTTCCAAAACGTCGCGGATCACAGCCGTGATAATCGGCGTGATCATAATCGCCAGAATAATGCCGCCGGTCAGCATTCCGATTCCGGTCAAACGACCTTGAAAAAGCGGTATAAAACCGAGATAAGTCTGCAAAAACCATCCCAAATGCTCGCGGACGAACGGCGCGAGAACGAAAATTCCCCACAGCCCGTAAACCACCGACGGAATCGCCGCCAGCAATTCAACCAGAAACGCAATCGGACGCGCCACGCGCGGACTAGCCTGTTCGGTCATAAAAACGGCGACGCCGAGCGAAATCGGAACCGAGATGAGAACCGCAATTAATGACGAAACAACCGTGCCGTAAATAAACGGCAGCGCGCCGAATCTGCCAGCCGAAGGATTCCATTCGCTCGAAGTTAAAAACGAGAAACCGAATTCCCGAATCGTCGGCATCGAATTGCTCGTCATCATCACGATGATCGCGCCGACAATCAGCAGAATAAGCGAGGCTGCAACAAGCAAAATCGCCCGAAAAATCGTGTCGCCGGTTGTGTTCGTTTGTTTCACGGAAAAATTAAGTAATTGAGCAAAATAAACGGGTAAAAATAATCACAGATAAACACGGATTAAAAAAAGGATAAATGAAAGATGAAGAAATCAAATCTGCTTTATCAAAAAACATCCGTCTTTTATCTGTGTCCATCTGTGATAAAAATCTTATTTATTTATTCTGCCTGACTACTTATTGTCGAACAGCCTTGCCGCCGTTTGTCATCGTTTTCAGACGGTTCTCGACCTTCGCCACAACCTCCGCCGGAAGCGGCGCATAATGTAAATCTTTGGCAAATTTTTGACCGTCGTGCGTTGCCCACCAGAGAAAATCCGCCAGAAGCTTGCCTTTTGTCGCGTCTTTCTGGTCTTTGTAAGCCAAAATATAGGTGTAGCTGGAAATCGGGTAAGCGTTCGCGCCCGCCGCATTCGTGATGTCAACGCGCATATCGTCGGGCAATTTCGAGGCTGATTCGGCAGCCGCGGCGGTCGCCGTGTCAACGTTTGCTTCGACGAAATTTCCCGCCGCGTTTTTAATCAAAGCCGTCGGAAGATTATTCGCTTTGGCAAAAGTCAATTCGACATAGCCGATTGTGTTCGGCGTTTGCTTGACCTGTCCCATCACACCGTCGTTTCGCTGCGCTCCGATTCCGACGCCCTGCGGCAGAGTCATATTTTGCCCTTTAATCGCCCATTCCGGGCTGGCTTTGCCGAGATAATTGTTAAAAACAGCAGTCGTTCCGCTGCCGTCCGAACGGTAAACAACCGTAATGTCCTTGTCCGGCAGATTTACGTTCGGATTGTCGGCTTTAATGCGCTCGTCGTTCCACTTTTTGATTTTGCCCAGAAAAATATCAACCACCGTTTGCGGCGATAGACGCAGTGGAGCGTTTAAATTTTCGACGTTATAAGTCAGCGCGATCGCGCCGAGAACAGTCGGAACGTGCAAAATTTCGCCGCTTTGTGCAGCTTTCATTTCATCGTCCGACATCGGCGAGTCCGAAGCGCCGAAATCGGCGGTCTGCTGCTGAACGGCTTTAATTCCGGCGCTGGAGCCGGTTGATTGGTAATCAATCCTCGCATTCGGGTTGATTTTGCCAAATTCGCTAACCCATTTCTCGTAAATCGGTTTCGGAAAGCTCGCTCCCGAACCAACGAGCCGCACCGCGCCGCCCGATAATGATTCACTGTTCGAGTTGCCAACCGGCTGTCCGCTGCATCCGGCTAAAATCGTTCCGACTGTAAATAAACAAAATACGAAAATGACAGCTCTTAAATTTGTTTTCACAATTCTTCCTCGTTAAATGATTTCTGAAAAATTAAACATTAAAGAGCAACAATGAAATGTTCGTTTTCGATAGTCAAAATCCTGAAACGCGAATTTAACCTTCCTGTAACATCGAAGAGTTTTTGAGCGAAATTTATTAACAAATGTGAATAGAGTGTGACAAAAGTTAACGGCAGATTTCGTTTTTGTGACTAAATGTTGAACGCGACGTTAACAAATTGTTAACTGATTTGATTTCGGATTTCCGGGTGTTTTTGAGTTGTGGTTAAATTCACTTTGACAACGCCTTTTTCAGTTTGGAAATTGAAAATTTATTTATGCCCGAAAGAATTTTAATCATCGAAGACGATCCAGACATTGCCGAAAGCCTGCGTTACAATCTGGAACGCGAAGGCTTGCAGGCGGTCGTTGCCGAAACAGGCGAAAAAGGATTGCGTCTGGCGCTCAACGCACAAGCGCCGCCGACTTTGATTGTTTTGGATTTAATGCTGCCGGGAATGAGCGGGACGGAATTGTGCCGACGTTTGCGGCGTGAGCCGGAAACAAAGAAAACTCCGATTATTATTTTGACCGCAAAAGCATCGGAAGCAGATAAAATCGCCGGTCTCGAATTCGGCGCCGACGATTATATGACCAAGCCTTTTTCGGTCAAAGAATTGCTCGCGCGGATTCGCGCCGTTTTGCGCCGGACAAAGGAAGACAAAGCGACGCGCTACGAAGACGGCAAGCTCTCGATTGATTATGAAGAAATGCGCGTTTCCTGCTGCGGCGGCGCGGTTAAATTAACTCGCAAAGAATTTGCTTTGCTCGAAAATCTGGCGAAAAGCTCGAATCGCGTCGCCACGCGCCAGCAATTGCTCGACAACGTTTGGGGTTACAGCTATTACGGCGATTCGCGGACGCTCGACGTTCACATCAGGCGGCTCAGACAAAAGCTCGGCGAGTGCGCCTCGTCAATCGAAACCGTCGTGGGAATCGGTTATCGTTTTATCGGAAACAAATGACGCCTTTGACTGAAAAAAAATCGGAAGATTTGACGTTTTCGTCCAGAATTCTGCTCGAAGAGATGATCAGCAATATGCGCGAAGGCGTGATTGTCATCGAAAACGATTTTCGGATTTTCGCTTCAAATCCGGCGGCGCGCTGGCTTTTTGGAAACACGCAAATCGAATCTCACTCGTTAAAAGAAATTATCCGCGACAAAATCATTCACGAAGCATTCGGCAAAGCTCTCGAAAAAGACGTGCGGACGGAAACGAAAATCGAAATTCCGGTTCGCGGCGATAATCGGGTTTACGATTTGCGCGTGTCGCCGCTGCATTTCGCCGAAAAGAAAGAACAAAAAAGCGCCATCGGAATTTTTTACGACATCACCAGAATCGAGCGGCTGGAAAAAGTGCGCCAGGAATTTCTCTCGAACGTCTCGCACGAATTACGCACGCCTTTGACTTCGATTCTCGCTTTTGTCGAAACATTAGAAGACGGCGCGCTCGAAGACGAGGAAAACAACCGCCGTTTTTTGGGCGTCATTCGCCGCAACGCTGAGAGAATGCATCATTTGATTGACGATATTTTAGAGCTTTCCGCAATCGAAGCCGGAAAAGTAACCGTCAAATCGAAAGATTTTCGCCTCGCGCCGCTCGTCGAAGAAGCCTGGTCGTCGCTGGCAAAAAAGGCTCTGCGCCGAAACGTTTCTTTTAAAAATGAGGTTAAGCAAGCGACGACGATTTTCGCCGATCCGCGCCGCCTCGAACAAATTCTCATCAATCTGCTGAGCAACGCGATTAAATTCAACCGCGAAAACGGCACCGTAACGGTTTCGGACGAAAAACAAGCGGGCTTTCACCAAATCCGCGTGACCGACACGGGCGAAGGAATCGCCCGCGAGCATCTGCCGCGAATCTTCGAGCGTTTTTATCGAACCGACCGGGCGCGCTCACACGAGCTTGGCGGAACGGGTCTGGGTCTGGCAATCGTCAAACATCTGGCGCGGCTTCACGGCGGCGAAGCGAGAGTCGTTTCTTCGGTAGGAAAAGGCTCGACTTTTATTATCGAGCTTCCCGAAACTCATTGATTCCCGGTGTTTTGGCTGAAATAAGAAATGCTCGACAACCTGATAGGTTGTCGAGCATTTTTGCTGAGATTTGTTCTAAAAATTTAATCTGGCGCGGAATTGCGCGAGACGCGGACCGCCGGTTGTCTGGTAAAGGCGGAAGCGGTTGTTCACATCCGACAAATCGAATTCCGGCGACGCAAAGTTAACTGTATTGAACAAATTGAAAACATCAACGCCTAAATCGAAGCTGACATTTTCGTTGATGCGAGTTCGCTTAACAATTCCTAAATCAGTGCGAAATTGATTCGGACCGCGGAAAACATTGCGCCCCAAGTTGCCATTCTGACCGAGCGGCGAGGAAAAGCAAGCTAAATCAAGAACGGGCGCGGCATTGCGGGCGGCATCTTTTGAAAAACCGAGCAGAGCCTGTTCAGCCGTGCAATTAATGTTCGGGCGACCGAATCCGAGACGGTAAAGTCCGCCCGAACCGCGTATCAAATCGGTGTATTGAGAGACGTTTTGAATTTCCGGTTCCGGCGAGAAAACCGAAAACGGCGTTCCCGACTGCAACTGAACGAAGCCCGAAACTTGAAAACCGTTTAAGAAGCGGCTGTTTGAACCGAAGCTCGGAATGTCGTAGGTGAATGACGCGCTAAAACGACGCGTGCGGTCAAAATCCGAAACGGCGCG
This sequence comes from Pyrinomonadaceae bacterium, assembly GCA_036400075.1. Lineage (GTDB taxonomy): Bacteria > Acidobacteriota > Blastocatellia > Pyrinomonadales > Pyrinomonadaceae > JALZCH01. Next base: position 37,330 of record DASWLV010000152.1, on the reverse strand, counting down.
GTTAGATTTGATGTTGCGCTGGTCGCCCTGCACGACAAATCCGGCGTTCGGCACGTCGGGTCTGCCGCCGCCTGCGGTCGAGCCGGGATCGGATGACGAAGTATCAATTGATTTTGAGAATGTGTAGGCAATATTGAATTGCAAATTGTTCGAGAAGCGTTTGCTCAATTCAAACTGCGCCGAATCGTATTGCGAATCGCCGCTGTTGGTTAAAAGCACCGCTTCCGGGACGTTGAAACCGAGAATCGGCACGCGGGCTTCAAAGTTGATAATCGCGCCGCTCGAATTGGCGACGTTGTTATCAATAATTCCAAGTGCCGGGTTGAAAAATCCGAAAGCTCTGCCGACTCCGCGTTCGCGCGCCGTCGCTCCGGCGTTGAGCGCGCCGTTCGGCGAACCGGCGCGAACGTAGGCTTGGTTGAAACGCTCGAAAATATGGTCGGGCGTGTTCGGGTCGTTTAAATCGAAGCCTTGGTTAAAGGCTACTGCTTGCAGCAGCTTGCGCCCGCGCGTGCCGATGTAGCGGGCTTCGAAAAGCAAATCGCGGACGATTTCGTATTGAAAACTGATGTTGAATTGATGCACATACGGCGTTTTCAAATTGCGGTCAATCGCGCGAAACTCAAACGTTTCGGCAATGTTTCCGGTTTCCGAGCCGGTGCTCGTCCCGCGCGGGTCGGTTGAAACACCCGTTGCGTCACGAATCGTGTAACCGCCGGTCGCGCCCGAACCGCGAACAATGCGGAACGGCAAAAACTGATTAAGTCCTAAACTCGTTGGAACGGCTCGAAACGCGTTGTCAATCGGCACGCTGCCCGAAGGAACGGTGATTTCGACTTCGCGTAAAAACGGATAATTCGAGAAAACCGTGTTAATAAATGCGCCCGAAGGACGATCGTAAAATAATCCGTAACCGCCCCGGATTGCAAGTTTGTCCGTGACTTTGTAGGCAGTGCCGATGCGCGGCGCGAAATTATTTTTGTCTTGCCCGTTAAGCGTATGTTTGTTGTCAACGACGCGAGTGACGCCGATTGCAGTATCTACGCCCGACAAGCCTGTCGTTCCAACGTTGTTCGGAACAATAAAACCGGCAGTGAGATTATCGCAAACGGCGTTCGAGCCGCCGGTTTGCGTAAAGCATCCTTCGTAACCGGAAAAATCAAAATTTCCGATGCGTCCGTCTTTTTCCGTCGGCAGCCCGAAGAAATCGTAGCGCAGACCGAGATTTAAAGTCAGGCGCGGCGTGATTTTCCAATCATCTGTAATGTAAGCGCCGATGTCGCCGAAACGAAAGCTTTTCTCAGTCAAACCGTACTGCGTATCGGCTTCGGTGGCGTTATTCGTCAATATTTGAGTGATGCTGTCGAATTTCTCAAACTCCGTGGCTTGTTCTTCGGGCAAGCTGTTGTCAAAACGATAACGGCGAAATTCGCCGCCGAATTTAAAGCTGTGGTTTCCGGTCGCATACGTGATGTTATCCGCCAGACTGAATGTCGTCTGTTTGCGTTTATTAAAGGAATCGTTCGGTCCGCCGAATGAAAAACGCGCGAGATTGTTTCTGCCGATAAAGTGTCCGAGACGAAGCGTTCCCGGACTTGAATCAAATTGTTCGGCGGGATTAACAATGCCGACAGCTTGATTCGATAATTCTTGCGAGAGAAACGGATTGTCGAGCGAGCGCGTGTTATTCAATGAAAAATAACCGAACCGAAGCTCGTTGGTTAAAGTTGGCGAGATAATTCGGGTATATGAAGTTGATAAAGCCTGAGCTTTATCGGCGCGGCGCAATGTAAACGGTGAAGTCAGGCTCGACGGATCGGGAAATGAATCCAAGCCCGGAAAATCGGTTAAAAAATATGTGCCGCTGATAATATCCTTGTCGCTCGGACTGCCGTCCAGACGAAGCGTAAATTGATTTTGTTTAAATTCCGAAGGCTCGACGTTTGTTTGCGCGACGAGCGGATTTTCTCTCAGCAGCGAGCGCGTCGTGACGCCCGTTCCGCCAAACGCCGCCGTTGTCCCGAACAAAAAGTTGCCGCTGCCGGTTTGGTCAACGCCGACGCTGCGCGCGCCTGCGCGCGGCGCAGCGATGATGAAATCGCCGGTCACGGGATTTCGCAAATTGAGCAGCCGCAAAGCAATCGGTGAAATGTCGGCGGGAGTCAGGCAGTTTGCCGGAAGCGGCGTCACATTGCACGCCGGGCGCACGGCGTTAAAAGCCGACGCCACGTTTGCCGCCGTGCGCTCGCCGTTGATTAAAGTCAGCGCGAGCGGCAAAACGGTCGTGCTGCGGGCGGTCGAGACAAAGCCGGTTCGGGCGTTGGTAAATTGATAACCGCCGAAGAAAAAGAATTTGTCTTTAATAATCGGACCGCCGAGCGTAAATCCGACTTCGTTGCGTGTCGCGGCGGGTTTTTCAAGTCCTTCGTTTTCGAGGAAAAATTCGTTTGCGACGAATCGTTTATTTTGCCCGTAATAATAAGCGTTTCCGGTAAAACGGTTGCCGCCCGAACGAGTGACGAGCTGAAAATTGCCGCCGCCCGAACGCCCGGTCGAAGCGTCGTAAAGCGAAGTTTGCAGCTTAACTTCCTGCAAAGTCTCCGGCGCGGGCGCAATGTTATCGGTCAGAGAGCCTTCGTTGCTGGTGATGTTTGTCGCGTCAATACCATTAAAATAAAGACTCGTCGCGGTCGTGCGCGTGCCGTTGACAGAGGGCGAGACGTTCCCGTTGCTGTTAACAGCGACGGGCGCAATGTCGGCGCTGACTCCGGCTGCCGCCGTGGTTAATTGCGTAAACGAGCGTGTTGAAGTAGGAACGCGCGTGATTTCTTCGCCGGTAATCTGGCGAGCGGTCGTCACGCTTTCCGGCGTTAAAAGCGGAGCGGTGTCCGTGATATTGACGACCGCCGTCGTTTCGCCCATCGTCAGCGAAACGTCAATCGTGCGCGGCACGGCTGCTTCGATTCGTATATCCGGGTAAACGAGCTTACTAAAACCTTGCCGCTCGAACGTCGCTTCATAAGTTCCGACGGGCAGCGCTTGAAAAGAATAACGACCGTCTTCGTTGGTGGTCGTTGTTCTGGTTTGATTGGTAGCGATGTTTCTGATGATTACCGCCGCCCCGGATACAATCGCGCCTTGCGGATCGGTGACCGCGCCGCCAAAAGTTCCCGTCGGACCAGCTTGCGCCGGAGCGAAAACAGGCAAACATAAAAATGTCAGCAGGAACAAAAATGTTTTTGGAAATATTTTCATAAATTTAGCTTTTCCCCGCGGAGCTTGAAAAACACTCCGGCTTAAGTTGATAGAAATCGCAATTTTCGAGTTATTCGCTCAAAAAACCTGTAATTATTTGTCCAAATCTTTTTTGAATTTCACTTTGTGTAATCGGAATTTTAAAGTGGCAGAATAACGTTTAAAAATTAATGAAATGTAAACTTCGGGTTAACTTTGTGTTAAAAGCGGTGATTTTGCCGGAAGTTGAAGTTGGCGGAAAACATTTGCAATCGTATAAAGCTCTGATAATATTTTGCCTCAAGACGATTCCCTATTTTTAATCTTTTATTTGGTTTTGGTTGTTAACGCTTTTCAAGTCGGTAAAAGGAGACGTATGGATACTGTTAATGAATTGAGTTGTGAATTTGCGGCGACGGTTTTTGACCGAATGAAAACGAGCGAACAAATGACTCCGCAAGACGCCGCCAACCTGATTCGCAATTTTTACGATGCTCTGAGCCATTTGCAGGAACAAAGCAGCCGCGCGCGGATGAAAAATTTTTTAGTGCCTGAACTCGCATCGAAAGAAAAAACCATTGGCGGCAGTCATTGAGATAAATTCGGCTCGGCAAAAAAAGCGGCTGCGAAAAATCAATTCGGTTTCGAAGCCGCTTTTTTCTGAAAAAATTCAGAGCCGATAAAACGTAAATTTTGAGATGTTAAATTTACTCGAAATTTGATTTTGTCATCGTTTCCGTATGCTAAACTTTTAGGCGGGAAACAAAATGACACCTGTACGACAATTAGAATCTACACCGCAAATCGAGCTTCCGCCGTCGCTGCTTCACGACCGGCGTTTTCTTTTTAACCGCGAATTAAGCTGGGTTGAATTTAACCGCCGCGTCCTCGAAGAAGCAGCCGACGCCGTGGCGCATCCGCCGCTCGAACGCCTCAAATTTTTAGCGATTTTCTCGACCAATCTCGATGAATTTTTTATGATTCGGGTGTCGGGCTTGAAAGAGCAAATCGAAGAAAATATCACCGATCTTTCGCCCGACGGAATGACGCCGCAAGAGCAAATCGGCGAGATTCGCGCGCGTTTGCTGCCGATTTTAGACTTGCAGACGCGACTTTTGCGCGAAGAAGTGATGCCCGCGCTGGCGCTCGAAGGAATCCCGGTTTGTCCGTACGACGCTCTTTCGGAGGAAGAAAAACGCCGCGCCGATCATTATTTTACCGAAAACGTTTTTCCGGTCTTGACGCCGCAGGCGGTTGACGCGAGCCATCCGTTTCCGTTTATCTCGAATTTGAGCTTGAATATGGGCGTGGTTTTGGCGCCCAACGACGGCGAAAAACTGCGCCCCAATGAGGCGCGTTTTGCCCGTATTAAATTGCCGAACAATGTTGCGCGCCTGATTCCGGTCAACGATCAGGGCACGCGCTTTACGCTTCTCGGCGAAGTTATCAGAGCCAATTTGCAGCCGCTTTTTCCCGGAATGCGGATTTTGCAGTCGCACCTGTTTCGCGTCACGCGCGACGCGGATATTGAGTTGCGCGAAGACGAAGCGGGCGATTTGATGCGGACGATGGAACGCGAGCTGCGCCAGCGGCGTTTCAGCGCCGCCGTTCGGCTCGAAGTTTCCGGTTCGATGCCGGATGATACGACGCAGTTTTTAACCGAAAAGCTGGAGCTTGAAAGCACGGACGTTTATCGCATTGACGGTTTTTTGAACATTCCCGATTTGATGCGGCTGTATGGGATCAACCGCCCGGATTTAAAAGACCGCCCGCTAGTGCCGGTTGCGCCGAAGGCTTTTCGCCAAAAGAAATCGGTTTTCGACGCGATCCGCGAACATGATGTTCTGGTTCATCACCCATTTACAAGTTTCAACTCGGTCACGGATTTTATCAACGCGGCGGCGGATGACCCGGATGTGCAGGCGATAAAAATCTGTCTTTACCGCGCCGGAAAAGATTCGCCGATTGTCAACGCTTTGATGCGCGCGAGCGAAAACGACAAACAGGTTGCCGCATTAATTGAATTAAAAGCGCGTTTTGACGAAGAAAACAATATCGAATGGGCGCGAAGGCTGGAAGCGGCGGGCGTTCACGTCGTTTACGGGCTGCGCGGTTTGAAAACGCACTCCAAGCTCGCGCTCGTCGTTCGGCGTGAAGGCGGGAAACTCAGGCGTTACGTCCACGTCGCCACCGGAAACTATAATCCGACGACTGCTAAAATTTACACCGACATCGGTTTATTAACCGCCAACGAAGAAATCGGCGCGGACGTTACCGACATTTTTAATTATTTAACTGGGTATTCAAACCAAAAAGATTTTCGCTCGCTGTTGGTCGCGCCCGTCACTTTGCGCCCGCGAATAGTGGAAATGATCCGGCGCGAAGCCGCTCACGCGCAGGCTGGAAAACCGGCGCGAATCATCGCCAAAATGAACAGTATCACCGACATTGAAATGACGCAGGCGCTTTACGAAGCAGCGCAAGCCGGAGTTTCGATTGATCTGATTATTCGCGGAATTTGCGTTTTGCGTCCCGGAGTCGAAGGGTTATCGGAAAATATCCGCGTTCGCTCGATTGTTGCGCGTTTTCTCGAACACAGCCGCGTGTTTTATTTTGAAAATGCGGGCGATGAAGAAATTTACATCGGCAGCGCCGATTGGATGCAGCGCAATTTAGACCGCCGCGTCGAAGTCGTCGCGCCCGTTCGAGACAAGAAACTAAAGCGTTATTTAAAAGAAGAACTGCTCTTCACTTACCTGCGAGACACTGCAAAAGCGCGACTTCTTAAATCCGACGGCAGCTACGAACGCATCCAGCCAAGCGACGGAGCGGAGCCTTTTAGCGCGCAGCAATTCTTCACGAATCGTGCAATTTAAATTAAGTCAGAACCGGGAGCGGTAGCGACCGGGTAAATTGAAGTAAAAAGTCAAAAGTAAAAAGTCAAAAACTGCGGAAATTGACTTTTTACTTTTGACTTTTTACTTTGCGAAGCAAACCCGGTCGCTACCGCTCCCGGTTCTGACTTTTTATCATCAGAAACCAAATCAAAAACGCAGTCGAGCCGCCGCAAATATCAATCAAAACGTCACCTATTGAGCCGGTGCGCGACGCCAGAAAACTCTGATTCAATTCATCGAGCGAAGCGACTGCGACAACCAGCGTAAACGAAATCGGCAGCCAGTTTCGCCGCAACGAATCTTTCAGCGATGTGGAAAAAGCGCGTGCCGCAAGCGTGCCGAGAATGAAGTAAAAAGCGAGATGAGCGGCTTTGCGCGTATAACCGTGAATCGCCGTTAATTGAATTTCGCTGATGTTCGGAAATAAAAATTCGAGCAGGGGGCTAATAATACGTGAGGTGTTTAACATCGAACCTGTGTTGCTCGACGCAATGAAAATTACGATGATCCAAAAAATCAAAGGCGCGTAACGCCAGAAGCGTCCGCGCCAGTTACCCAAGTGTTTTTCCATTCGCACTTATCTGGACATATTTTGCATAGCACTTTGTATAGCTGAATAAGCGCCAGCACCGTACAGCAAGAAACCGATAATTACTAAAATAAGCGGAACCAATCCTTGTCTTTTAATAATGTAAAAGATAATTCCACCTAACGGCTGGCAAAGAAAATTAACGGCTGCCCATAATACTTTTTCGCCTGTTGATTGACCTGTCTGAATACTGATGATGATAAGCCAGATCGCGCCAACCAACATCAATAAACCTCCTACCATTGCTAAAAATGGCATAATTCGCCTCCTGATTTTTACTTTGAAATTTTGAAGCTTCCGGGGGACGTGTACTGCTGTCCACAGGATTTTGTGCGCGTATTTTACAATGCGGCGGCTCCAGATACAACTTCAATAATTTCTTTTGTAATGGCGGCTTGGCGAATCCGGTTCATATTGAGCGTTAACGTATCAATCAGCTCGCCCGCGTTTTTCGACGCGCTGTCCATCGCCGTCATTCGCGCGCCCTGTTCAGAAGCGACCGATTCGAGCATTCCGCGATAAATCTGCGTTTCGACCAGACGCGGCAGCAGACGGCTGAATAATTCGCCCGGCTCCTGCTCGTAAATATAATCAACATCGGGCGCGGTTTCGCCTTCTCCTTCTTCGGATTTCCCGACGACCGGCAAAAGCTGTTCGACGACGACGCGCTGAGACAAAACCGATTTGAATTCGCTGAAAATCAGGAAAACTTTGTCAATCGTTTCATCTTCGGTAAACGTACGAATAATGTTTTGCGCGATTTCTTTCGCGTCGTTGATGTTAACTTGCCCGCCGCCGGTCAAACCGACGTATTCGGCGGCGAAAGTAATACTGCGCCGACGGAAAAAGTCGCGTCCTTTTCGTCCGACCGGCATCATTTCCACGTTTTTTCCGGTGTTGTCGCGCAAAAACTGCTGCCCGGCTTTGATTAAATTGGCGTTAAACGCACCCGCCAAACCTTTGTCGGCGGTCATTAAAACGACCAGATAACGCTCGTCGCCGCGCGCGTCCATCAACGGGTGCGAAAACTCGTCGCCGATTCGGGCGCTCAAATTGCCTAAAACGTCGTTCATTTTCACGGCAAACGGTCGCGCCGCCGTGACGCGATCCGTCGCGCGCTTTAATTTCGCCGCCGCCACCATTTTCATCGCTTTGGTGATCTGGCGCGTGTTTTTAACCGATTTAATTCGCCGACGTAAATCTAATAAACTTGGCATATCTTCCGGTTCAAAGTTCAAGGTTCAAAGTTCAAGGTTCAAAACAAACCTTGAACTTTGAACTAATTAAGCTGCAACTGCGGTGGTTCTCGCCGCTCCGCCGATTTCAGACCAGCGAGCCGTTTTGAAATCGTCAACGGCTTGTCCCAATTCGGTTTTCAAATCGTCGGAAATCGCTTTTTTCTCACGAATCGTGTTTAAAACGCCCGGATGTGTGTTCCGAACGTAATTCAGCAATTCGTCTTCAAAGCGCCGCAGGTCTTCGACCGCTACATCATCCAAATAACCGTTGGTCGCCGTCCAGATAACGAAAATCTGTTCTTCGACCGGCATCGGCTGATATTGCGGCTGTTTTAAAACTTCGGTCAGACGTTGACCGCGCGACAACTGAGCCTGCGTTGCTTTGTCCAAATCCGAACCGAACTGCGCGAACGCCGCCAATTCACGATACTGGGCGAGGTCAATCCTTAGCGTTCCGGCGACTTGTTTCATCGCCTTGATTTGCGCCGAACCGCCGACGCGCGAAACCGAGTTTCCGACGTTAATCGCCGGACGAACGCCGGAGTTAAAAAGGTCGGATTCAAGGAAAATCTGCCCGTCGGTAATCGAAATCACGTTGGTCGGAATGTACGCCGAAATATCGCCCGCCTGCGTTTCGATCAGCGGAAGGCTCGTTAAAGAACCGCCGCCGCGCGCATCGGACATTTTCGCCGCTCTTTCCAAAAGGCGCGAGTGGAGATAGAAAACATCGCCCGGATAAGCTTCACGCCCCGGTGGTCGTCTCAAAAGCAATGAAATTTCGCGATAAGCGGCGGCTTGTTTCGACAAATCATCGTAAATCGTCAAAGCGTGACGCCCGTTGTCGCGGAAATATTCGCCGATAGCGACCGCCGTATAAGGCGCGAGATATTGCATCGCCGCCGGATCGGAAGCGGTCGCGGAAACGATAATCGTGTAATCCATCGCGCCGTGTTCTTCAAGCCTCTGGCGCACCTGCGCGACGGTCGAAGCCTTTTGACCGATGGCGGCGTAAATACAAATTACGCCGCTGCCTTTTTGGTTGATAATCGTGTCAACCGCAACCGTTGTTTTTCCGGTTTGGCGGTCGCCGATGATCAATTCGCGCTGTCCGCGTCCAATCGGAACCATCGAGTCAATCGCTTTCAAACCGGTTTGCATCGGTTCTTTTACCGGCTGGCGGTCAATAATTCCGGGCGCGATGCGTTCGACCGGATTAAACTGATTCGAAGCAATAGCGCCTTTGCCGTCAATCGGCTCGCCGAGCGCGTTGACGACGCGACCAATGATCGCTTCGCCGACCGGAACCGACATAATTTGTCCGGTTCGCTTTGCCATATCGCCTTCTTTGATTTTCTGGAAATCGCCGAACAGCACCGCGCCGACTTTATCTTCTTCGAGGTTAAGCGCGAGACCGCGAACTTCGTGCGGAAATTCGATCAGCTCGCCCGCCATAACTTTGTCGAGACCGTGAATTTCGGCAATTCCGTCGCCGACTTTAATCACCGTGCCGACTTCTTCGATTGTTACGCCGGCGTCAAAATTCTCGATTTGCTGTCTAATAATATCGCTGATTTCTGTCGCTCTAATAGCTTCCATATAATTTTGTTCGTTGTTCGTTGTTCGTCGTTCGTTGTTTTTTGCAACGAACGACGAACAACGAACGAGTAGCTAACTACGAATCATTTGTTCTTTTAAGTGCTGTAATTGATTTTTTACCGAGCCGTCGTACACGGTCGAACCGATGCGCGTGACGACTCCGCCGATAATTTCCGGGTCAATTTTAAAATTCAGATTAACTCGCTTGCCGGTCATTTGCTGTAATCTCGTTTGCAAAGCGGTTTGCTGCGCGGCTGCGAGCGGCTGCGCCGTTGTCACTTCGGCTGTCACGAGACCGGCGCGTACTTCCAAAACCGCATTAAAACGTTCATTCACAACGGGCAAATCCGCGAGACGATGATTGCGCTGCAAAACGCGCAGAAAATTTGCGGTCGTTTTTGTCGGGCGCGTTTTGGCGATTAACGATTCGAGAACGTTTTTCTTGTTGTCGAAAGCGACCGCCGGATTTCGAAAAACTTCCGCAAGCTGCGGGGTTTCGGTCATCAAAGCGGCAAATTGTCCAAGTTCGTTTCTAACAATGTCGGTTTCGCCGTTTTTCGTAACGACATCCGCAAGCGCGGCGGCGTAACGTCGGGCAATGGTTTCGATGCTCATTGTTTGACGCCTCCCAGACCTTCGATGCTCGCATTGACGAGACGCGCGGCGTCCGTGCCGCTTTGCAGATTTTGCCGCACCATATCTTCCGCCAGACGAATACTTTCTTCGGCAGAAAATTGCTTTAATTCGCGCCTGGCGTTGGCTGAGGCGGCGGCGATTTCGCGGCGCGCGTTTTCGCGTATTTTTTCAATGTCCGCCGCAGTTTGTTCGGCGATTCTCGTTGCTTCCGCTTCGGCTTCGCGCACTGACTGTTCGCGGATGCGCGCGGTTTCGGCATCCAGATTTTGCAGGCGCTCTTCGACTTGCTGCAATCTTGCCAGCGCCGCGTCTCGTTCCTGCTGCGCTTTGATCAATTCGGCGCGAATCGCTTCGCGGCGCGCTTTGAAAGCGTTGCTGACCGGACGGCGCAAAAGATAAACGAGCGCGGCAACGAAAATAAAAAGATTTAAAAACTTCCAGGCTTCAAAGCCCGGATAGTTTAAATATTTATCGTAAAAACTCGCTCCGCCGCCGTGCGATTCGGCTTCGGCGGCGAGAAAAAGTAAAAAATTAATAAACGCAAACATTGATATAAAAATCTCAAATTTGAAATTTCAGATAAATTTAAGCAGCCGAGCGCTGGCGCAGAACCTGCGCGGTAATTCTTTCGGCTAAACCGCGCGCGTCGCTTGCCAGAGTTTGTCTGGCTTGCGCGACTTGCCGGTTTAAATCCGCTTTCTCACGCTCGATTTGATTCACCACATCGGCTTTTACTTCGTCAATCTGCAATTGACGCTGCGCCAAAGACTCGCGGCGCGTGTTTTCGACGACCGCATAACCCGCCGCGCGTGCTTCGCGGAGAGTCGTTTCGTAATTGGCAAGTTTTTCGTCAGCTTGCCGCAGAGTGTCCGTCGTTTCGGCAAAGCTGCCGCCGGTCATCCGCTCGCGGGCTTCGAGAATGCGATTGATCGGTTTGAACAAAGTGCGGTTCAAAATCCAGATCATCAGCAAAATTAGAAAAATATGAAAAAAGATTGTGCCGTCTGGCACAAGCTGAATCGAATTTTCGGCAAAAGCCAGAAAAACCATAATCAAAAATTCTTAAAAATACTTTGGATTACTGTGATTTACTAGCGCAAAAATCACTTACTAACAAAGATTCTGAGAATATCACGCCGCTCAAACACGGTCAAGGAACACATCTTTTAGGTAGTGTCCTGATCTTGTGTTGCTGCCAAAAATCACACCCCAACCGAAAAAAGTTTTAGGCGTGAGAAAAAGTCAATATTTATCGGATAAATCGAAAACACTTGCTGACAGCGCTATCACTTCCTGCTATCATCCCATTAATGAATCGCAAGCAAGAAAAGACACTCGAAGCTATGTTCACCAAACCGACTTTGGTGAACATTAATTTTTCGGACATCGAGAATTTGCTGACAGGTTTGGGCGCTGAATTAGCTGAAGGGCGCGGCTCGCGTATTTCTTTTGAGCTTAACGGAGAATCAATATTTCTTCACAGACCGCATCCGGGAAAAGAAGCCAAAAGATACCAGGTTGAAGCGATTCGAGAATTTTTGGAAAGAACGGGTTTTACAAATGAATAATACTCTTAGTTATAAAGGACTGACCGCGAAGATAGAGTTTTCCGCAGACGATAACGTATTCGTCGGGCGAATTCTGGGGATAGACGAGATTGTGGTTTTCCACGGCTCAACCGTAGAAGAACTGAAATCAGAGATGCGGGAAATGATTGATTTCTACTTGGAGACCTGCGAGAAGAAAGGCAAAAAACCGGAAAAGGCTTATTCCGGGAAAATACTGTTTCGCTTTCCGCCGGAGCTTCACGCTGCAATTGCACAACGAGCGGAGATTCTAGGCAAGAGTGTTAATGAATACGGCAGGGAAGTATTTGAACGGGAAACTCAATCGGAAATATCAAATGAACCTGCAAAACTAGAATTCTTTAATTGGCAGGATTTTATAAAAAAACAACTTGGACTTGAATTTAATAAGGAAACAGCTAAACGGGAACTTTATCCGATTTCATCCGCTAAGAACGCGCGCGTTTTTTTGGTGTGCATATATTTTAATTACGAGTCAAAGGACTTAGAGAAGGCTTCTCAATCCCTTCTAAAACTACTGAAAGAAGAAGACGTTGCGGAAAAATCAACAAAGTAGATAAGAAAAGCCGAACAACCATCCCGGCAAGTTCGGCTTTTCCTTTCGGAGGATGGTAATGAAAAACCATCCGCGTCATTTTTAGCTGATGTTTGAGCTAGTGTCATTTTCTTGCCATAAAATCGGATTCAATTTAACCTGCTTGTCGAAAGGGAATACTAAGATGCTAAAAGGAATTCAATCAGCAGATTTCAAAGGTATTACTTCAATGGGATTCAAAGGAATTCAGGGAATGGATTCCAAAGGTATCACAGGAATGGGTTTCAAAGGTATTCAACCAATGGGAGTGTCCTAATTCTAGGGTTCTAAATAAAAACTTATGACTAACGACAAAAAACTTAGACTAACTAAATCTGCGTGGTGATACTTATGCCAAAGAATTGCAGAATCCTTTGAAAACAGAGATGAGCGCAGTTTTGATTAGTATTTCAAAAGGCAGAGGTATTTATGTGTTTGCTAAGTGAGTCCCCATCAAAATAACACCGCGGGTTAAACCTTTATAGACTCAGCACCACAGAATTAGGACACTACCGCCTTTTACACCAAATCGTACAGAGGGCAAACCATATCGGTCATATCACGATGACGACCGTGTTGCAAACTTGTTGGGAACATTCGACAAACGAGCGTTATACTCATTTTTATAGATTGTTTTTATTGCTATTTTTCATTTTTATTCCATTTTTTTGTTTCAAAGCCATTTTTTTCGCGGAACGGGCATTTGGCTTGCTAAAGCGAGGCAACGATTTTTCTAAACTATACCGAGGAGACAATTTTATGCAGAAAGCCGGAATGCTGCCATGGATCGGATTATTGGCTTTTGCTTTATGCGCTAGCGTCGTAGCGTTTGCCAATCCTGCTGATGACGAGCGTGATTTCTACGAAAACCGCCGCGTGGCGAGAATTACCGTGACGAGAGGCGACGTACAGATTCGCCGCGCCGGAAATCAGGAATGGGAGGAAGCCGCGCCGAACGTGCCGCTTTTAGAAGGCGACCGTTTGGCGACCGGAGACAATTCGCATCTCGAAATTCAATTTAACAATCGAAACTATTTGCGCGTTGACGAATATTCGCTTTTGCAAATCGTCACGCTGCGCAACGAAGGCATCGCTTTAAGCTTGCCCGAAGGCGCGGTTTCACTGCGTCTTTCCGATTTCAAGCGCGAGAAAGAATATTTTGAGATTGACGCGCCGAACACGACCGTTGCCGCCCGCAAAGAAGGTGTTTACCGCATTGATGCGCCGCGCGAAAATCGTTCCGAGCGCGAAGTTTTAGTCACTGTGACAGGCGGTGGCGAAGCCCGCGTTTACACCGAAAGCTCGGGCTTTTCGATTCGCGACGGACGACAGGCTCGCGTCTTCTTAGACGGCAATTACGCCGGAGAATTCGAGCTGACGGCGGCGCGCTCGTATTCGGACGATTTTGACCGCTGGGTTGCCGAACGCGAAGATAGACTGTCGCGCAGACGCTCAGATTACGCTTATTACGACCCGCAAATTTACGGCGCGGACGAGCTTTACGATTACGGCGATTGGATTTACACGGACAATTACGGTTATGTCTGGCGTCCGAATCGAAATGTCATCGCGTCATATCGCGATTGGTCGCCTTATCGTTACGGTCATTGGCGTCATTTGCCCGGTTACGGCTGGACCTGGATTGCAGACGAGCCTTGGGGCTGGGCGACTTCGCATTACGGTCGCTGGGTTTACATCAACGGCTACTGGAATTGGTGTCCTTACGATTCGTGGCGCAGCCGCCGTATTTACTGGCAGCCGTCGCTGGCGATTTTCGTCAACATCGGTCGCAATGTGTGTTGGTATCCAATGCCGTATCACGCCGGATATAGATATGTAAATAGATCAAGAACAGTTATTTACAACACCACAGTTATCAACAATCCGCCCGCACAACAGCCCGTGAAGCCTAAAGTTGACGTCCTCGTTCCGCCCAAACAAGGGTCTAAACAGGACGTTGAATTGGTTTATGCCAAAGCCGTCACCGGAGTTCCGATTGATGAATTCGGAAAAGGACGCGGTTTTATTCGACCGATAGCCCTCGATCAAGGCAAAGGCGTGCTGGACGCTCAGCCGATTGTTGACGACCGCAGATTACCGCCTCCTTCGCGCGGCAAAACGGAAATAACCGTCGCAAAAGAACGCGAAATCGTCGGCAAACGCCAGAGTTTTGAAAAAGCGGAACAGACGCTGGAAACCGGAAAAATCGGAGCGGCAGTCAGAGAAAAAGGCGTTCAGCTTGACGAAAGATTAAGCACCGAGCGCATTTTCAAAGGCAGAACTCCGGTCGTTAGGGATGAACAACCGGATGCAAACAACACTTTGCCGACTGAAAAACGCGGCACCGGAGTTTTCAACCGCCGCACCGAATCGCCGGTTTATCGTCCCGAAGACCGAACCCCGGACACCAAAGGCGAAGTTGAACGCCCGGCACCTCGCCAGTCACGACCGGCGCAAAAATCGGATGAAGATCGCCCGGTTTATCGTCCCGAAAAACGCGACGAGAGCGAAGCGCCCGTTAATCGCCCCGAACCGCAACGCCCGAACAGGCGCGGCGATGACAACGACAATCGCCGACCGCCGGTTTATTCGCCGCCGCAGCGCGACGAGCAGCCGCGTTACGAGCCGCCTGCGCGCCGCGAAGAACCGCGTTACGAACCGCCCCCGAAACGCGAAGAGCCTCGGAACGATCCGCCTCCGAAACAGCGCGACGAACCGCGTTCGGAGCCGCCCAAAAAAGAAGAGCCGCGCCCCGAACCACCGGTCAGATCGAAAAAAGACAATCGTCGCTAAAAAGAAAAAAAGGCAGGAACGAATCCTGCCTTTTTTCTTTTATCTTGATTTCTTATTTTACTTTGCGGGCGAAAAAGTCAAGCTCTCAACAGCCTGGCGGGTGAAAATTCGCTTATCAACCGAACCCGGATTTCCCAAAACGACAAAGCGCAGATTTCGCATATATTTTCGGGAAACGCGCTGAACGTCTTCGGGTTTGACGGCGCGGATTTTGTCCAAAAACGAGAGCGAATTGCGCCAGCCGCCGCCGATCAATTCATAAGTAGCCAGATTCGTTGCCTGAGCCACGTTTGTTTCCTGCCCGATGTAATAAGTCGTCAGATATTGCCCGACGACGCCGGAAATGTCCGAATCGTCAACCCGCTCATCCTGAATTTTTCGAATTTCGTCGAGCATCACTCCGGTTGCTTGATTTGCGTCAACCGCCGAAACGTAAATGCCGCCCGTGTTTACACCGCGCGTGTTCAAAAAAGCGTTCGGGGCGTAAGATAAGTTTCTTCTGACGCGCACTTCTTCAAAAACACGGTCTCGCAGAATTGTCGTCGCCACTTGCAGTGGATAATAATCCGGGTCAGCCAAAGACGGAGCGCCGAAAACGCCTTGAATGTAATTTGTCGGCAAAGTGCGAGCCGAAACTTCTACTGTCGGTGTCGTAAATGCCAGCCCGGTCAAAGGTTTTTCCTGATAATTTCCGCGCGGGAGCGCGCCGAAAGTCGCTGCGATTTTTGGTCTAATTTCCGCCGCGTCAATGTCGCCGACAACGACGAGCAAAAGTCTGGAAGTTTGCATCGCGTCTTTGTGATAACGCTTTAAATCTTCGGTTTTAAGCCGGGCGATTGTTTCGAGCGTGCCGCTCGGATTGTTGGCGTAAGGCTGACCGGCATAAGCCGCGCGTTCCGAAAGCTCGGTCAGATAGGAATCCGCGTCGGTCGTTTTCTCGCGCAATCCGGTTAAAATCTGCTGCCGCACACGCTCAACATCTTCGGCGGCAAAGCTCGGATTTAACGCCACGTCTGTAAAAATTGCCCACGAGCTATCAAAGGCGGCGCGCGTCGAGGCAAGCGATAAAGATGAAAAATCGTAATTCGAGCCGGAGCCGATTTGCGTTCCGGTGCGAGCCAATTCTCGGCGCAGAGCTTCGCGCGGAAATTTGGCGCTCGCTTCGGTCGCTGCGCCAAGCATAAGACTTTCGATCCCGGTGTTTTCCGCAGTCAGATTGCGCGAGCCGCCGCGCAAAAATAAACCGATTGCGACCGTCGGGCTGTTGCTGCGCCGCTTGACCAAAACTTTCAGCCCGTTCACCTCAAACTCGGAAATTTGCGGCGCGGCTGTTTGCGACGGCGTTTTCGCCGTTCCAGCGTTTTGCGCCAAAGCGGGAGCAAACAACAGCAGAATCAAACCGCTGAAACGCAAAGAAGCGGCAAGGTTTTTTGAAAAACGAAAAAATGAAAACATATTTTTATTATTTACCAATCAATTCCTCCGGCGTCAGCTTCGCCTGCGTTTGCGCGTCCGCCGACATCAAAGCCAACCCGACGTGCGGTTTGTTTTGAATATAATTTGTCACGTAGCGATTGATGTCGGCGCGCGACGTGGCGCGCAAGTTTTTTTGATAACCGCGAAAATAATCAATTCCGGTCGAACTCCACCAGAAACTCAAAGTGTGCGCGTATTCGCTCGTCTGTTCGCGTTCAAACAAATCTCGCGAGGCGAGAATGTTTTTCGCGCTTTCCAATTCTTCGTCCGTAAAGTAGCCGGGCGAATTAAAAGCCGCGATTTCCTCGTAAATCGCTTTTGCCGCCGCGCGCGCTCTGTCCGGCGTGGTAATGGCTGAAACCATAATCGGACCGACATTACGCTGCGTGTAATAACCGATGCCAACCGAGCTTGCCAAATCTTTATCTACAATATTGCGTTGAAAACGCGAATTCGGCTGCCCCAGAATATAAGAAAAAACGTCTGCCGCATAAGTTGCCGCATCGTCTTTGCCGATTGAAGGACCGTGCCAGCCAATCATCAAAAAGACGTTTTCGACGGGCTGTTGAATAATTTCGCCTTCGCTTTTTACGAGCGGCGGATGCTCGACGAGCGGAAATTCTTTAAACGGCTCAACGGCGCGCGGCTTCCAATCGCCGAATAATCTTTCGGCTTCAGCGAAAACCCGTTCAGGCGCGACATCGCCGGTGACGACAATCGCCGAATTATTCGGGACGTAATAACGCGATTGAATCGTCCGCATTTTCGATGTTGTGGCGGTCGAAACCGTTTCGCGCGTTCCTCCGGGATTTTTTCTGGTCGGGTATTTATAGAAAAGCTTATCGTTGATGGCGCGGTTTAAATAGAAAAACGGGCTTGATTCCTGCCGGTCAATCTCGCCGATGACAACTTGTTTTTCGCGCTCAAACTCATTTTCCTCAAAAACCGGATAACGAACCGAATCTTTGATAAAACGCATCGCGGTTTGCCAGAAAGGGCTGGTCGTCGTGAAATAATAATTAACGACTTCTTCGCGCGTCGTGCCGTTGTAAGTGATTCCGAGCTTTCCGATTTCGGTCAAATAATCGGCGCTTCCGATTTCGTTTTTGTATTTTAAATGCTCGCCGCATTGATTTTGCCGGTAAGCCCGAATGTTCCCGTAGCTTTCGTACTGTTGACAGCGATAAAGCATTATCGCGCCGTTGGTTTTGAAGAACATATGCTCGTAAAGGTGCGACAAGCCGTTTAATTCGGGCGGTTCGGTGAAAGAACCGTTACGCACCGCCAGCTCGACCGTCACGAGCGGCACGCTCGAATCCGGCAGCACGATAACTTCCAAACCGTTTGATAACACTTTATTGACAAACGGCACTTCGGCGGTTTGAGCCGAGACCGCCGCCGGTTTTGTCGCTGCTTGCGGCGCCTGCTTTGTTTGCGCCGCCGCAGGCGCGATAAATGACAGCACGAGCGTCAAAATGAGAAAATAAGCTCGCACTGAAGCAGAAAAATTATTTCTAAGATTCATTTGCAAAATCTATCACAAGGAGAATTCAAAATGGAACGCGACAATCTGATGCACGGAGCGCGCACGGCGTTGAACAGAAACGAAGAAATACGCGCCTGGGCAGAAAATTATTTAAAGGAAAAAACTCGCTCGGAAAAACCTGAAATGAACGAAGAAGAATTTAACAAATACTGGCGCTATCACCGCCCTGAAATTATGCACGAAGGCGCTTCCGAAGCGATGCAGGCTTACAAAGAAAGAAACAAAGAGTAAAATTTTTCACGCAAAGTTAAAACAAAGAATTGCTTTTCGCATTTGTTGCTATTCTTTGCGACTTTGCGTGAAATTATTTTTTAACAAAGAAGCCGGACAAATCGGCTCTAAACCGCATTCGGCGCATTTCGGTTTTCTCGCCTGACAGATTGCTCGCCCGTGCGAGATCAGAAGATGCGAGAAGAGAACCCAATCCTCTTCTGGAATTAGCTGCATTAAATCCTTTTCAATTTTTTCCGGCATTGTTTCTTCGGTCAACGCCAATCGCTGCGAAACGCGCGAAACGTGAGTATCAACGACAACGCCCGAAGCGATTCCGAAAGCATTTCCCAAAACGACATTCGCCGTTTTGCGCGCCACGCCCGGTAAAGCGAGCAATTTTCCCATATCGGGCGGAATTTCCCCGCCGTATTCCTGCAAAATCATTTCGCACGCCGAGCGAATATTTTTGGCTTTGTTGCGGAAAAATCCGGTTGAATGAATATCTGCTTCCAGTTCTTCCTGCGCGACGGAGGCAAAATCTTCGGCGCTGCGATATTTGCGGAAAAGCTTTTCGGTAACAATGTTAACGCGCTCGTCGGTGCATTGAGCCGACAGAATGGTCGCGATCAGGAGTTCAAGCGCATTTGTGTGATTCAGAGCGCAATGAGCGTCTGGATATGCGCTCTTAAGCCAATCCAAAATTATCATTGCACGCTCTTTTTGAATTTCGACAACGGCTGACATTATTTTTTCGGCGGACGGCTCGGACGCAGTTCGACGCGCGAAGGCAAGGCTCGCTCATCCATTTGCAGCAAATTTAAAACAACTTCGGCGATGTCGGCAGGCTGCAGTTGCCAAGCCTTTTCCGGCGAAACGGCTTCTCCGCCAAACTCGGTGTTGACCGATCCGGGCATAATGTAGCTGACTTTGATATTGTCGTGACGGACTTCCTGCATTAGGGCTTCGGAAAATCCGTTTAAGCCGAATTTCGAGGCGTTATAAGCCGCCATTCGCGGATGCGCGTTCGCTCCTGCAAGCGAAGAGATGTTGATGATGTAACCGCCGCCGCGCCGCTTCATCATCGGAATCGCGGCGTGACAACTGTAAAACACGCCGAAAAGATTTGTTTCCAGAACAGCTTGAAATTCTTCCGCAGCAAGCTCTTCGACCGGCTTAAAAATACCGATTCCGGCGTTGTTGACCAAAACGTCAACGCCGCCGAATTTTCTTTCGCATTCGTCGAGCATCATTTTGACCTGTTCAAACGAGCGCATATCGCACAATTCGCCTTCGATTTGCCCAAGCTCGGACATTTCCGCAACGGCGCGTTTTAATTCGTCCCGGTTTCGAGCGCAAACGAAAACTTTCGCGCCGGTTTTTAATAATTCTTCGGCGATTGCGCGACCGATGCCTTTTGTACCGCCCGTGACGACGGCAATTTTGTTTCGTAAATTCATTGAATTAATTAAGTTTTATTCTAATCAGCCGCTGGATAACATTCTTGTTTCAAACTGTCGTCAGTTGCCAGCCGCAGATACCGAAAAATCGTTTTTTGTCTGCCGCTCTTGCTTTTCTTTATCTTTCTTTTCTTCCAAAACGATTTTAGGAGAAGGTTTTCTATCGAGTTCTTTCCAAAGTAAGGTCACGCTGCCGTCGTCGTGTTTTCTGACGATTCGGAAAACAACCGTTACGTCGTTTCTCGGGTCATTTGCCAGAATGTTAATTTTGCCGACGCCCGTTCCTTGAAAAACTTTTCCTTTATAGGCAATCGTTCGCAAAACAAACGAGCTGTTTTCCTTTGCCTCGACTTCTCTTTTGTAAATATAATCGCCGACTTGAACGCCCGTCGTTAAAGTCACGTACTGTTTTTCAACTTCGGCTTTGTCCAGCGCGGGCTGCAATTCGGTTAATTGCTTAATGCCGTTTGACGCGAGCGTTAAATCTTGAATCGGCACATTTCCGAGATTCGCAAAAACGCCGAGAGTAAAGACTCCGGGCGAAGAAAATTTATTCTCCGAGAAAAAAATGTCTGAAAGCGCTTTCGCGCGATAATCGTTTTCCCTGAAAGAATACAAAGTCGCTTTGCCGATAATATTATTCGGACAAGTGCTGTCCGCTTGAATAACAAGCCGATTCGATATGCAAACGTCGCCGCTTTGGAGGCGAACAATTCCGGTGCCGGGCTGTTTAAGAAAAGCGGCAAATTGTCTTGTATCAGCCGGATGCACCGAAATTGCTGCCAGGTCAGCTTCCGTCAAGTTCGGTTTATATTTTATATAAACTCCGTTTTTGTCACGCACCACCGTAGCAGATGGATCGCCGTAAACAGCGCCTCTGCGAAGTGATTCGGAAACTCTCCTGTTATGCGCAATTTGAGTCGCTCTCTCTCTGGTTCTCTGGTCGCGCATATTTCTATCGTTTTCCGTTTCGATTTGGGCAAATGCGGAAAACTGAACGATTGAGAAAACCACTGCAAGAAATATAAGCCTGAATTTCATTTTTATTTACTCTCCTCTAAAAGCGGAAAGAGACAACTTTAATAATTGTCAATCGGAATTTAACTTTTTCCTTAAAACGTCATTAACGATTTTCGGATTCGCCTTGCCGCCCGATGCCTTCATCGTTTGTCCGACGAAAAAGCCGAACAATTTTTCATTGCCGCTTTTGTAAGCCGCGACTTGATTCTGATTAGCCGCGATAATCTCGTCAACAATTTTTTCAATCGCCGAACTGTCGGAAATCTGTTCGAAGCCTTTTTCTTTGATTACTTCGTCGGCGTTTTTGCCGCTCGCAAACATTTCGATTAAAACTTCTTTCGCCTGATTGTTGTTGATTTTTCCGGCGTCGAGCGTTTTGATCAATTCCGCCAGATTTTCCGCCGTCACGGGCGATTCGCTCGCGTTTTTGCCCGAATTGTTCAGCTCGCGCTGCAATTCCGACAAAATAAAATTCGCCGACACGCGCGGATTTCCCGACGCATTCGCAGTCGTTTCGTAAAACTGCGCCAAATCTTTGTCCGAAACAAGCTGCGAAGCGTCCGCGAAAGAAACGTCGTATTCGCGCATAAAACGGTCGCGCATCGCATCGGGCAATTCGGGCATCTCGCTGCGAACTTGTTCGATAAACTCGGCGGAAACAACCAGAGGTTGCAAATCGGGTTCGGGAAAATAACGATAATCGTGCGCGTCCTCTTTCGAGCGCATCACGCGAGTACGGTTGTTTTTCTCGTCCCACAAACGGGTTTCCTGATTCACGGATTCACCCGCTTCGTGCGCCGCAATCTGGCGTTCGATTTCATATTCAATCGCCTTTTGCATAAACCGCACCGAGTTTAAATTCTTCAACTCGACTTTGTTGCGGAAATTTTCTTCGCCGATTTTGCGAACGGAAACGTTCGCTTCGCACCGAAGATTTCCCTTTTCCATATCGGCGTCCGAAGCGCCGACCCAACTCAAAGCGCGGCGTACGTGATTAACATAATCGTAAGCCTGCCAACTGGTGCGAAAATCCGGCGCGGTGACGATTTCCGCAAGCGGAGTTCCGGCGCGGTTCAAATCAATGTAAGAAAAACGGTCAACTTCGGGCAAACCTTCGTGGACGTTTTTGCCCGCGTCTTCTTCGAGATGCAGCCGCACAATTCCGATTTGCATCGATTTAAAATCCTGCGCGCGCCCATGTTCGTCGCGCTCTGCGGTCATAATCGTCAAAGTTCCGTGTTCGGAAAAAGGCTTGTCGTATTGCGAGATTTGATAGCCTTTCGGCAAATCCGGGTAAAAATAATTTTTGCGCGCAAAAATCGAAGTCTCATTAATCTGCAAACCCAAAGACAGCGCCGCCCGCGCGCCCAAATCAACGACTCTTTGATTCAAAACCGGCAGCGCGCCCGGCAATCCCAGACAAACCGGACAAGTGTTTGCGTTCGGCTCCGAACCGAACTCGATCCGGCAGCCGCAGAAAATCTTCGTATTCGTGGAGAGCTGGGCATGAATCTCCATTCCAATAATTGCTTCCCAACCGTTTTTCATAAAATGTCAGATATTTTTAATCTATTTTTACTCCCGCTTTGCGCGCTTCGTCTTCCAAAACAGCAAAACGAGCATAAAGTCCGGCGCGCGCTTGTTCAAGTGCGCGAAGCTGCGCCAGCAATTCTTCGCGCGTCAGATTTTCATAAGTCGGCAAAGTAAAAGGCACGACGAGTGTGCCGTTATAACCGAATCGCGGGCGATGCGCCCGTGTGTTTCCGATTAAATTACCGCGAACAAACGGATTTTGATTGATTGTGATTCCACCCGATTGTTTAATGACGCCGCGCGAATAATTTGCGCCAGTTGCGATCTGCGGGCGTTTGCCCAAGACAATTCCGCCGCCGATTTGAAATCTCTTTGAGACGCCGCGAGAGTTATAAGAACCGCAGCAATTTGGAGAATAAAAATAAGGATTGTAGCCGACGGCATAAAAGGTTTGGGGGGGCGGAATTTCTCCTATTCGCGCGCGGACGTAATTTATTTCGGCTTCGGCAGCGGCAATCTCGGAGCGCAGTTGAAAGGCTTGCGCTTGCCAGAAGTTTTCGGCTTCAGCCTCCTGTTCTCTGATTCTCGCGGCAATTTCGCTCAACTCGGCGGCGCGTTGTTCTCTGGCTTGTTTTTCAGCGGCGCGCGAAGGCAAACCGCGACGCTCTCTTTCGCGTTCGTCATCGGGATCGTTTTTGAGACGCTCGCGGCGATATTTTTCCAAATCGGCGTTGGTAATTGTTTTGGTTTGCGCCGCCGCGATGGAAGAAAAACACAAACTTGCGATCAGGAACGTGAAAACTTTTTTCATATCTCACCTCGAACAAATTCTCTCGTTTGATGCCTCGATTATAAAGCAGATTTGAAGATTTTGGTGAATATCGAGCGTGCGGAGTCGCATTTAACCGTATCAATATGTTAAAAGAAAACTTATCGGAAGCGCATCTCACCGCAAAATATTGTGTTGATAGTCTTTTTCTCGTAGAATTTTGAACAGTTTACAAGTTTATTTATTATAGTTTTTTTATCGGAGTCAGATTTTGCGTAAGTATTTTAAATTTTTTGTTTTATCAGCCCTCGCCATTCTTATTTTGTGGTATTTCGGGCGCAGTCTCGATTGGACTGAGGTTTGGAGCAGCCTGCGACGCGCTGACGCGCTGCAATTAATCGTTGCAACTTCAATTATTTGTTTCGGTTATCTGCTGCGCGCGTTTCGCTGGCGCACTTTGCTCGCGCCGATTACCGAGAGCAATTTGCGCGACCTTTTTGCCACGACAACAATCGGTTTTGCCGCTGTGTTTCTGTTTGGTCGCGCGGGCGAAGTCGTCCGCCCTTTGTGGCTGCCGATGCGCGATAAACGAATTCGCCCGTCGGCGGCGCTGGTAACCATCGGTTTGGAGCGAATCTGCGATTTGATTGCGATTGTGCTGCTTTTTGCCTTGAATCTATTGTGGTTTCAAGCTCCGCCGGGGCGCGAAGCCGAATATGTGATGGTTAATCGCGTTGGTTTGCTGATGCTTATCTGCGTCGTGGCAGGACTCTTAGTGCTGGCGGTTTTCACTTATTTCAGTCAACCGATTGTCATTTGGTTTGAAAATTTGTTTGAAGGTTTGCGGTTTGTGCCGAAAAACTTGAAACGGATTTTCTTGAGTTTGCTCAAGAATCTGGCGGCTTCGCTCCAAATTCTGCGCGATCCGAAAGAATTGGCGTTAATCGTTTTTTGGACGGGTGTGCTCTGGTTTACGATTTCGCTTCCGACTTATCTCGTGCTGACGGCTTTCGGTTTGCCGCTTTCGTTCAGCGACGCACTGTTTATTATGGGCTGGGCTGTGGTCGGGTCGCTCGTTCCGACTCCCGGCGGCGCTGCCGGAGCGTTTCACGCGACGACTGCTGCGGCGTTGATTTTTATGAACGTCAACCGTTCGGACGCGGCGGCAACCGCAATCGTGATGCACCTGGTTTATTTCGCGCCCGCGGTTGCTTTCGGTTTTTATTATTTCCTGCACGGCGACATCAGTTGGACGCGCTTCCGCACGATGATAGTCGCCGACGAAGAATCGCCGGAATTAAGAATTGAGAATGCAGAATTCAGAAACGCCTCGTCATAACGGCTTGCTAATTCGTAATTCGTAATTCGTAATTCGTAATTAATTATGAAGTGTCCTTTTTGCGGTTATTTGGAAGACAAAGTGGTTGATTCGCGCGAGGCGCGCGACGGTCATTCGATTCGCCGTCGGCGCGAATGCCTGCATTGCAGCCGTCGTTTTACGTCGTACGAGCGGATTGACGAAATTCCGTATATGGTTGTCAAAAAAGACGGGCGGCGCGAGCCTTTCGACCGGCAAAAAGTGATGTCGGGCATTATGCGCGCCTGCGAAAAACGCCCGGTTCCGGCGGCAAAGCTCGAAGCAATCGTCAATTCGGTCGAAAAATACGTGCAGGAATCGCCCGAACGCGAGCGCCCGACGACCCGCGTCGGAGAAATGATTATGAAACGCCTCAAAGAACTCGATAAAGTCGCTTATGTGCGTTTCGCCTCGGTTTATCTGGAATTTGAGGACGTGACGGAATTTATGTCCGAGCTTAAAAATCTGGTCAAAGCGCGCGAAACCGCCCCGCCCGCCGCTAAACCGAAACCGGAGCCGCGACGGAAAAAATCAATTATCAAAAGTTAATCAAACAATAAACCTCTGATTAAGAAATCAATATCGTTCTTAAAAACAGGATTAACGTTAATGCGATAGCGATAAGCCTAAGATACTCGGAAAGACGCGGATAATCTGTAAGTAAAAAAAAAGCTAAGCCATTGAGAAAAATAATTGTTATTGCTAAAAACGAGAAGTCGCTCATTACGAGCAACACAAACGATGCCAGAATGATAATTGCGCCTATAATCTTTAAGATTTTCATCCTAAATATTACTATAGCAAAGAAAAGAGCGGTTTTGTAGTATCGAAAGCCGCTCTTTTCTGATAATGACAGTTACTAGGCAGATGCTGATTTTATCTCCTCAGAATCACGCTCACAAAGATACCATTTAGTAACAGCCAAAGCAGTGGGCTTGATTCGTTTTGCAGTTTAAACAACGGCGCTCACTCGATTGTTTAACCGCGTCCGCAGTCTATTTCTGTTTTCCGCCTTTTCCCTGTAACATAATCTGGTATGGAAGAGTTTAACTCCGAATTTGCAGAAAGATTAGAAGCGGCTGAATTGTCCGAGCCGCAAATTAACATCCCGAACGAGCTGCCCGTGCTGCCTCTGCGCGACATCGTGATTTACCCGTTTATGATCGTCCCGCTTTTCGTCTCGCGCGACCGCTCGGTCCGCGCCGTTGACGAAGCATTAACGGATAATCGTTTGATTCTGCTTGTATCGCAAAAAGATTTGGACAAAGAAGAGCCGCGCGACGAAGATTTGTATCGAATCGGCACGGTCGCGGTAATTATGCGAATGTTAAAGCTGCCGGATGGTCGAATTCGCATTCTGGTGCAGGGCTTGACACGCGCCGAAGTCAAATCCGTCAGCAACGCCGGAGATTTTCTCAAAGCCAAAATCAATGTCATTCCAGAACCGCAGACGCTGCAAAATTCGCTCGAAGTCGAAGCTCTGATTCGCAACGTCCGCTCGAATATGGAAAAAGCCGCGACGATGGGCAAAAACATCTCGCCCGAAGTTTTGGCGATTATCACAAATCTCGATGACGCCGGGCGTTTAGCGGATTTATCGGCTTCAAATCTCGAATTAAAAGTCGAAGACGCGCAAAGCGTGTTGAATTTATCCGATCCGACAGCGCGTCTGCGCCGCGTCAACGAGCTTTTGAACAAAGAAGTCGAAGTCCTGACCGTGCAGCAGGAAATCAATACGCAGGCGCGCGCCGATATGGACAGAACGCAGCGCGAATTTTATCTGCGGCAGCAGCTCAAAGCGATTCAGGGCGAGCTTGGCGAAGGCAATGAGTTAGCGGAAGAAATCGCAATGTACCGCGAGAAAATCGAAGCCTCTAAAATGCCCGAACAAGCCGAAACCGAAAGTTTGCGCCAGCTTAAAAAATTAGAGCGAATGCACCCGGACGCGGCGGAAACCGCGACTTTGAGAAACTGGCTCGACATTATGACCGAGCTGCCGTGGTCGAAATCTTCAAAAGACAACTTAAATCTCAAACACGCGCAAAAAGTTTTGGACGAAGACCATTACGGTCTGGATCGAATCAAAGAACGAATTATCGAAGCGCTCGCGGTCAGAAAATTAAAAGAAAAACCAAAGGGAACGATTTTGTGTCTCGTCGGACCGCCGGGAGTCGGCAAAACCAGTTTGGGACGCTCGATTGCGCGCGCGTTGGACAGAAAATTTATGCGTCTTTCTTTGGGCGGACTTCACGACGAAGCCGAGATTCGCGGTCACAGAAGAACTTACGTCGGCGCGATGCCGGGCAGAATCGTCCAAGCCGTCCAGCAAGCCGGAACGAACAATCCGCTGATTTTATTGGATGAAGTTGATAAAGTCGGCGCAGATTTTCGCGGCGATCCTTCGTCAGCGCTGTTGGAAGTTTTAGACCCGGAGCAAAACAACACTTTCCGCGACAATTACTTGGGCGTTCCGTTCGATTTGTCGCACGTGATGTTTATGACGACGGCAAACATTCTGGACACGATTCAGCCCGCTCTGCGCGACCGAATGGAGATTATTCAGCTTGCCGGTTACACGGAAGAAGAAAAGCTGGAAATCGCGCGCCGCCATCTTTTGCCGAAGCAAATGGACGAAAACGGAATCAGCGCCACCGATATTTCAATCGCTAAATCGGCGATTCTGTCTATTATTCAGCAATACACGCAGGAAGCAGGCTTGCGGCAATTGGAACGCGAGATCGGCAAAATCTGCCGCAAAGTCGCCCGGCGCAAAGCCGAAGCGGACGATGGAAAATTCGAGCCGGTTAAAGTTACGACTAAAACTATCCACGAATTTTTACGCGCTCCGAAAGTTTTCATCGAAGCCGCGCTCAAAAAAGACCAAATCGGCGTCGCAACGGGACTTGCGTGGACGGCGGTCGGCGGCGACGTTCTTTTTATCGAAGCCTTGAGAATGCGCGGCAAAGGCAATTTAGTTTTAACCGGACAGCTCGGCGACGTGATGAAAGAATCGGCGCAAGCCGCGCTTTCCTACGCCAAATCGCGCCACAAAGAACTTGAAATTGACGAAGACGATTTCGATAAATACGACATTCACATCCATATTCCCGAAGGCGCGATTCCGAAAGACGGACCGAGCGCCGGAATCACTCTGGCGACAGCAATGGTTTCGGTTTTGTCGCGCCGCGCTATCAGAAAAGAGGTGGCGATGACCGGCGAAATCACTTTGCGGGGCAACGTGCTGCCCGTCGGAGGAGTCAAAGAAAAGGTTCTCGCAGCGAGACGCGCGCGGATAAAAACGGTGATTCTCCCGGCGCAAAACAAACGCGACACGGAAGAGCTACCGGCGGAAGTTTTAGAAGATTTAAAGTTTGTTTTTGTTGATGACGCGCGCCAGGTTTTCCGCGAGGCTTTGTTTGAAAAAGAAAAAACCGCAGCCATTGGCACGGGTTCAACTCCGCGCCAGCCAAAGCAGCCGCCGCAGCCGGTTGCCGGACACTAAAAGCGGAAATTTAAAGGTTTTACTTGTTTTATTAAAAGTGCGGGCGTTTACACTCGCACTTTTTTATGTTAAATTTTCAGCCTTAATTTGATTTTAAACGTCTTGAAGAAGCCTTGAGCAAGAAATAATGCAACTTTTTCCTTGCGTCGGGCGTTAAAGTAAGCGAAACTAAAGTTCAGTTATAATGCCCGCGGGCAAACTTCCAAAGCCCGCTTCAAAGTTTCGCCGCCAAATAAATAATTCTGGATTAATAAAAGAGATACGGATGAAGAATATTTTTAAACACACAGTTTCGACCGCTTTATTATTTTCTATTTTTGCTCCGATTTTGAATGTTCAGGCGCAAATCCAAACGGGAACGTCGAGTTTGCGCGATATGCCGACACAAGTCGGCGAGCAGGACGCGCGCGTTGACGCCGTGATTTCAAAAGCCGAAACGTTTTTCCGCGAAGCGGAAGTTCACCTGCGCGACCGCGAATTGATGAAAGCGCGCGAGAAATTCGATAAATCGGTTGAAACGATTTTGATGTCGGGTTTGCCCGTTCGTTCGTTTCCGAAACTGCAAAAATATTACGCCGAATTAGTCGAGCGCGTTTATCGCCTCGAAGTTCCGACTCAAGTTCCGCAATCGCAAATCGCGCAAGCAACGCAGCCGACGACTGCCGCGCCCGGCGAGACGGTTGTTTCATCTGCTACGGAAACAGCTAAAACCGACATTCCGCAAATCGGATTCTCCGAGCAAAGATTTGAAGCCTCGCCGCTTGATGAACTCGCCAAACTCGAATTAACGCCGGTCGAACAGGATGTGACGACGCCGGAAGCGCAGCAATCAATCGCTTCGATTGAGCAGGCTGTGGAGCGCGGATCGCTCGGTTTGAAATTCCAGGTGCATCCGATGATTCAGCAGTTTATCAACTATTACCAGGCTCGCGGACGCTCGACAATGGAAATCGGCTTGAATCGTTCGGGACAATTTACCAGAATGGCTCGCCGCATTTTCCGCGAAGAAGGCGTGCCGGAAAATCTCGTTTGGCTCGGACAAGTTGAATCTGCCTGGAAACCCTGGGCGCGTTCGTGGGCTGCGGCTTCCGGTTTGTGGCAGTTTATTCCCGGAACCGGAACTCGTTACGGTTTGCGTCAAACCGCTTATCTGGACGAGCGTCATAATTACGAAAAAGCTACGCGCGCTTCGGCTCGATATTTGAAATTTCTGGCGAATCGTTACAACGGCAACTGGGAATTGGCAATGGCTGGTTACAATTCGGGCGAAGGCAACGTTGACAAAGCTATCAGACGCGCCGGCGTCGCAAATTTCTGGGCGGCTTATCAGTATCTGCCGCGCGAAACCCGCAATTACGTGCCGAACATTTTGGCTACGATTTTGGTAGCCAACAATCCCGCCAAATACGGTTTCACCCACGTTCGCCCGATGCCGCCGCTTATTTACGACAAAGTTCGCGTTCCGACCGCGACCAGCTTAAATTTGGTTGCGCAGGCAACGGATACGAACGTCGAAGTTTTGCGATATTTGAATCCTGATTTGCGCCAGAATATGACGCCGCCCGAACCGTATGTAATGCTCGTTCCGGCTGGCACGGCGAATCAGCTTGTCGCCACTCTGCGCCGCATTCCGGCAAACTCGCGCAACGCCGCTACTTTAGCGACGGTTGTCAAAGGCGAAGATATTCAATCGGTCGCTAATCGCACGGGCGTTTCGGTCGAACAGCTTCAAGCTATGAACGGCGGAGTTGATTTGAGCAAAACCAACAAAGTCGTTGTCCCTAACACCAGCTCGGTCGAACGCATCAACTATGTTCGCCCACGCGGCAACACGTCTTCGGCGGCACCGAGCGGCTTGATGAAAATCAAAGCCAATGCGGGCGATACAATTACCAAAATCGCCTCGCGCTATGGATATTCCGCTGCCGATTTAGCGCGCCTGAACGGTGTTCTGCCGGATGCGCCGCTCAATGCGGGACGCGAAATCAGAGTTCCGACCAAATAGGTTTCGGCAACTTTAAACGAAAAGACGACGGGCAAATTGCTCGTCGTCTTTTTCATCATAATAGGGCAATGCGATTTGATTTTTAGTTGTATAAATTTGTAGAATCACGGTTTGCCCGTCAGACAAAATTTCGGACAAGGAAGGTTTAATAAAAAAATGAAACAAGGAATTCATCCCAATTATCACGATATTAGCGTTCAGTGCGCTTGCGGAAACAGCTTTACGACTCGCTCGACGATGAAGGGCGACGATTTACACGTCGAAATCTGCTCGGCTTGTCACCCGTTTTTTACCGGCAAACAAAAATTAGTTGACACCGCCGGGCGCGTTGACCGTTTTAACAGACGTTACGCTCGCGGCGCGGCAGCAACCGCGACTCCGGCTGCCGAATAAGTTTGTGACGAAACTGCAACGCAGACATTAGCTTTAATAAAATCCGACGCCGACTGAATTTTCGCGCGCCGTTCCTCTCTTCGTGTAAAATTTACCGTGAGAAGAAAAGCGGAAAATCGTCGGCGTCGGTCTTTTTATTTCGGATATTAGATTTGCGATTTTGGATTTTCGCTCAGTTTAATTGTCTTATTTATGTGCGATTTCCTTTAATCTCAAATCTCGAATCCAGAATCTAAAATTCAAAATATGAAAAAGCTGCTGAGTTTATATTTTATGCTTGAACGCGATTTAATCGTCGGCGGGCAAGCCGTGATGGAAGGCGTGATGATGCGAACGCCGTCGGCGTATGCGATTGCGGTTCGGCGCAAAGACGGCTCGATTGTTCATACTTCGGAAAGCCTGCCGCGTTTGAGCGATAAATATCCGCTTTTAAAGCTGCCGGTTTTGCGCGGCGGCGCAACCCTCGTGCAATCAATGGCGCTCGGCGTCAAAGCCCTGAATTACTCAGCCAACATCGCCGAGGAAGACGCGGAAACGGAAAAAGCGCGCGTCAAAGCAACAGAGTTTGAATTGAAACCCGCGTTTGCCGAAGGCACTGAAAATTTTGAACAGTTTCGCAAAGCTCCTGCGAAAGTCGTTTTGCCGGAAAAAAGCGAAACGAAAAAACCGAAACAATCCGCCTCGACCATCGGTTCGATCATTTTTGCGCTCGGTTTCAATATCTTGCTTTTTATCGTTGCGCCGCTGCTGTTAACAAATGTTTTGTTTATCGCGGCTGGCTGGGCTGAAGCGCCGTTGCTGGCGGCGGACGCAAATTGGTGGCAGACGATTCGCGCTTATTTATATGAAATCAAACCGCATTCGTGGCTCGCGTTTAATTTGATTGACGGTTTGATTCGGATGCTGTTTTTCGTCACGATGATTTTCAGCTTTTCATATTTGAAAGACATCCGGCGAGTTTTTGAATATCACGGCGCGGAACACAAAACCGTATTCGCCTGGGAAAACGGCTTGGCGCTGACGGTCAAAAACGCAAAAACGCAAAAACGCCAGCATCCGCGTTGCGGCACGTCGTTTTTGATGGTCGTAATGCTCGTTGCAATTGTCTTGTTTTCGGCGATTAATTTCGACGCAATGATTTTGAACTTGTTGGTCAGAATCTTATTACTGCCGGTTGTCGCGGGGCTTTCGTATGAAATTATCCGCTTCGCGGCGAAAAAAGAATCGGGTTTTATTTTCAAATTTATGACGCTTCCGGGCTTGTGGCTGCAAAACATTACGACGCAGGAACCGGACGAAGAACAGCTCGAAGTTGCGCTCGAAGCCTTGAACGAATCGCTCAAGCTCGAACCGCAGACGGCTTGAAAGAAAGTTTTATGTTAGATCAATTAGAACAGATTGAGAAAAATTACGAAGAATTGACCGCGCTGATTTCCTCGCCCGAAATCACAGACGATATGTCTGTGTATGCGAAAACGATGAAGCAGCATCGCGCTCTGGGCGAAATAGTGGAAAAATTCCGCGAGGTGAGAAAGCTGCAAGCCGATTTGGAAGGCGCGCGCGAATTGGCGGAAATGGCTGACGATGACGAAATGCGCGAGATGGCGAATCTGGAAATCGCCGAAATTGAAGAAAAACTGCCGAAAGCCGAAGAAGAATTAAAAGTTTTGCTGCTCCCGAAAGACCCGAACGATGAGAAAAACGTGATTCTCGAAATTCGCGCGGGAACAGGCGGCGACGAAGCTACGCTTTTTGCGGCGGAAGTTCTCAGAATGTACGCGCGTTACGCCGAACGCCAGCGTTGGAAATTTGAGATTCTGGAAATGACCGAAACCGGCGTCGGCGGAATGAAAGACGCTGTGGTCGTGATCGAAGGCGACCACGTTTATTCAAAAATGCGTTACGAATCAGGCGTCCATCGCGTTCAGCGCGTTCCGGCGACCGAAACGCAAGGGCGCGTCCATACTTCGGCAATTACAGTCGCCGTTTTGCCCGAAGCCGAAGAAGTTGATATTAAAATTAACCAAAACGATTTGCGGATTGACACGTTTTGCTCATCGGGTCCCGGCGGTCAGTCGGTAAATACGACGTATTCCGCAGTTCGCATCACGCATATGCCGAGCGGGCTGGTCGTTTCGATGCAGGACGAAAAATCGCAAATCAAAAACCGCGAAAAAGCGATGCGCGTTTTACGTTCGCGCTTGCAGGAAATGGAAGAACAAAAGCAGCACAATGCAATGGCTTCGGAGCGCAAATCAATGGTCGGCAGCGGTGATCGTTCCGAGAAAATCCGCACTTATAATTTTAAAGAAAATCGCGTTTCCGATCACCGTATCGGTTTGACTTTGCACCAGCTTGATTTGGTAATGGAAGGCGCTTTGGACGAAATCATCAATGCTGTCGTCGCGCATTTCCAAACCGAAAAACTGCAAGCCCAAGCCGAGGCAGCCGCCGTCGCGTAAAAGGTTAATGGTTACTCCTTATCCGAAGAGCCGTCTCGCCAATTTATAAAAAAAGGCTGGGGTTTTTAAAAACCCCAGCCTCAAAAATCATTTTCGATTAGTTTAGAAAGAGTAGCGCAAGCCGAACTGCATCCGGCGCGGAGCGCCTTGAATATCCGTAAACACGCCGGTTCCTGAAGTCAGTTGACTGTTTGAAAGCGGAATGTCGGGCGTAATGCTAAACGCTGAAATCGAAGCGTTTGAGAAGTATTGGTGGTTAAATACGTTGAATACTTCCCAACGGAATTGCAGCCTGTGGTTTTCGCTCCAGGGCATTGTGAAAACCTTTGATAAGCTCATATCGAGAGCTGAGAATCCGGGACCTCGGAAAACGTTGCGGTCGCCGGTTTCGCCGGGACGCGGCGGGCGCACCGAGTTTATCAAATCATCGAGATTCGAGAAGGCATTCGGCGGCTGACCGTTTTCTCCGCGCGTGATCGAGGTTTGAATCGGTCTGGTTCTGACGGCTCTCGAACGAATCTGCCAGTTCGTCGCCCATCCCGCCAGGTCAATCAAGTTTGAGAACGGCAAGCCGGTATTCCAACGGTAAATTCCGGCAAGCTGCCAACCGCCGACTACTGCATCAGCCCATCTGTTCATACCGCCGAAAAATCTGCGGTCTCTGCCAATCGGAATTTGCCAGATAGCATTGGCGTTGATCGTGTGGCGGACATCAAAATCCGACGGTGCGTAGCTGTCCTGCTGACGAAGCGGATTTAAAATCAACGCCGAGCCGTATGTGCCGCTGGTTTGCAGCCCCGAAGCGTCGTCCATTGATTTGGCGAAGGTGTAATTAAAATCCAGAGTTAAGGCTGTACTTAAACGCTGGCGAACCGTCAGATTTCCGCCGTGATAATTAGACTTGGCGATTGTGCTGAAAGCTGAAAAAGCGGCGTATTGCGGGTGAATGAAACGGTTCGCCCAACGATTTTGCCCGCTGAAATCGTCATCGAGCAACTGTTGTAAATACGTCCAATCGCCGAATGTTTCGTCACGGGTTAACCGCAAAACCGTTTGAGTAGCCGATAAATTCGGGTTCTCGTAAAACACGACTCCAATACCGGGGAAAAGATTTTCGAAATACGGAATCGGCGCAACCGAGTTCGGATTTGCGTTCGAGTAGTACAAATCGTAAATCTTTCCGGCGGCGGTGTACCAGTCTTCTCCCGAACTCGGATCAACCAAATTGTTAAACGCCATTATGTCGCGCGTTGCCAGCAGATTGCGTGCGCGGCGACCGACATACGACGCT
This sequence comes from Pyrinomonadaceae bacterium, assembly GCA_036400075.1. Classification (GTDB taxonomy): domain Bacteria; phylum Acidobacteriota; class Blastocatellia; order Pyrinomonadales; family Pyrinomonadaceae; genus JALZCH01. The sequence continues at coordinate 3,163 of DASWLV010000152.1, read as the reverse complement.
TCGACATACAAGCCGGCGGGAAGTCTGCGACCGTAGGTAAGGCTCCAGTTATAGTGAGTCGGCGAAACGAGCGTCGAATCGAGCGACGATTCGATGCGAGTTGTTTCGTCAGCCGGAGTTTGGAAACGATTCGCTAAAGGCTGGATTCCGGGGAAATTATTGATGCGTTGTCCCAACCCTGTGAAGCGCGGTCCGAGACTGCTTGTAACGTTGTAGGTATTCGGACCGATTTCCGAAGCAGTCGTAAATCCGAGTGTGCTTAAAGCATTGAAAGTAACGGCGAGCTGTTGACCGAAATAGTCGTTTAAGACCGAGAATCCGCCGCGGAAAACCGATTCATTGTCCGTGCCGAATAGTTTGCCCAGGAAGCCGGATTTAAAACCGGGAGACCAGGCGGCTGAAATGCGCGGCTGGAGATTGTTTTTGTCCCAGTTGTAAAAGCCCGGTTTGCCGTGCTTCGGACCGGCAAGCTCGAATTGAATCAGCTCGTTAAAAGCTTTTCCGTTCTGTGAGCTTTCGACTCGCTGCTCAAAATAATCTCCGAGCGGAATCGTCGGACGAATTTGATAACCTTGTGTTTCGTAAACCGGGCGGCTTAAGGAATAACGCAAACCTAAGTTTAAGGTTAAATCCTGCCGTATTTTCCACGAATCCTGTGCGTACAGCTCATACTCTTCGCTGGCAAAGGTTCTTTCGATGGCTGTTCCGGTCGGCAGAACGTTCCCGCTCAGGTCGTAATTATAGTTCGCGTTGTATTGCGAAAAACGCCCGATCAGCGCGGCAATGGCAGCTTGCGCGTCCAAATTCGTCGCAACAATATTAAAACCCGCGCTGCGGAGCGGATTAATCAGCGAACGCCCCGAACCGGAGTAGTACGACGGATTAATAACGGCGGTGTCGAAAGCCGGACCCGAATCGCTGCGTTTATTGCGAATGATTCTGAAATTGCCGCCGAATTGCACGGTGTGGTTGCCGGTCGTCCACGTAAAATCATCGGTGAAATTATGCACCGGCGTAACGCGGCTCAAGGTGTAAGTGTAATTGAAAGGCGTATAAACAAAGCGGAAACTGACTAGGTTTTCGTTGGCGTCGCCGCCCGACGTGAAAGCCTGTCGAGTTAAACCATAGCGGAAGCTGTTGACTTTGTTATTGCCGATTGTCCAGTTGTGTCCGACGGCAAGCCCCGTATTGTGAGACCAGAGTTCGGGCGAGGGCGTATCTGGAAAAGCCTGCGCCAGCACGGTGCTGTCGTTCTGGTAGTTTGCGCGAGCGAAAAATGTTTGATTGGCGTTGATGTTGTAATCGAAACGAGCGATATGCGTGTTCAAATCTTCCGGCGTTTTTGCATTAAAACGAAAACCTCCGGTGTTTAACTGATCGCCTTGACTCGTATCGTTTGCAGGATAACGCCTGGCGGCGTCGGCTAAAATGGCGAGAGCAGCCGGGTTTATTCCCGCCGCCGCGTAAATTGTGTTGAGCTGCGCCAAGTTTAGCGAAACGACGTTGCCGTTTGCGTCGCGCGCCCGAAATTCGCCGCGCCCCAAACTCGCGAGAGGGACAATTTGCGTCACGGACGTTTCGGAACGTTCGCGCTGTCCCTCGAAAGAATAAAAGAAAAACGCTTTATTTTTAACAATCGGTCCCCCGATAGCGCCGCCAAAAACGTGGCGCGCCAGACTCGGACGCGGTACGTTATCGCGATTATTGAAAAACGTGTTGGCTGAACCGAATGTCGGACGATAAAATTCAAACAGCGCGCCGCGAAATTCGTTCGTTCCACCTTTGGTCGAAAGCGAAATCTGCGCTCCCGAAGAACGTCCCTGAGCTGCGTTCGGATTCGAGGTCGTCACGCGGAATTCTTCGATTGATTCAGCGGTGATACGAAGAACCGAAGAAAAAGCGGCTCCGGTTTGCTGTTCGTTGGTATCAATTCCGTCGAGCGTGATGTTTGCCTGGTCTGAGCGTCCGCCGTTAACGTAACCTTGACGGGTAACGCCAGGCTGAAGGCTGAGCAGGCTCGGAATGTTGCGCAAATCAGTGGGTAATTCTTGAATCTGCCTGGCTTGAAAAGTGTTGCCGAGGCTTGCGTCCTGCGTGTTGATGATTGATTCGATGGCGTCGGCGGTAATGCTGACGGTTTCGGTGACGCTGCCGACTTCCAAAACGACATTGGCTTCCGTCGGTTTATCAATCAAAGCTCCGATATTTGTTAAAACCGAGCGTTTGAAGCCGGAAGCCTCCACTTCCACTCGATAAGTATCGGGCGGAATCGAAGCAAAATTAAAAGTCCCATCTGCGCTTGTAGTTAAAGTTCTCGAAAAACCTTTTTCATCGTTGATAAGCCGCACCGTTGCATTGGCGATGGCGTTGCCTTGAGGATCTTGAACCGTTCCCGAAACGCCTGAAGCGCCGGTTTGTCCTGATACTTGCAACGTCAAAAAAGACGATAAAATCACAGTGACAACCAGCCAAATTCCGCTGGAAACAAGCTTTTTGATTTTCATAACTCTCTCCTGATTTCCTGAGTTGTAAAATAGCGCGGACGATTTTGTCTTATTAAACAAACCGCAATGAGAATGTCCGAAATTATTTACGCATTTTTCATACCAGCCTGAGGGCGTACGCATTCCAATGTCTAAATCTTTTCAATTTAAGAAATTAGTTTCTCAAAACAACGCTTGCAGCAGAGACGCAGCTTGCGAAATATTCAAATTTTCAGATTTTTTCCAAATTAACTCTGAAGATTAAAAGGAGCGATTGAAAATATTTGCAATTCAGAATTTGCCGAAAATAACTTTGGCTGCGGTCGCCCCCATTCCGACGGCACTGCTGACGGTCGGCGCAATCGGATTTGCGACATCGCCGACCGCAAAAACGTTCTCCAGATTCGTTTCGCAGCGGCTGTTTATTTTTATGTAATTGTCGTTATCAAGCTCGATTTGCCCGCGAAAAAACTCTGTATTAGGCTCGACTCCAATGCGAATCACGATTGCCTCGACCGAAATTTGAAAAGCTTCGCCGGCTCGATTTTGCAATTCGATTTTTTCAACCGCTTCGCCGCCGAGAATTTTATTTACGCGAGTTTCGGTTAAGGTTTCGATTTTCGTATTTTCTTTGATTTTGTCTAAAAATTCCGTCCGGGCGCGAAACTCGCCGCTGCGAT
>DASWLV010000151.1:0-14777 GCA_036400075.1 Pyrinomonadaceae bacterium | reverse complement strand
TCAAAAACATTGACGTTTCATTTCCGCTCGGAGTTTTGACGGTCGTCACAGGCGTTTCCGGCTCGGGAAAATCCACGCTGGTTCACGATATTTTGTATCGCTCGCTCGCGCAGCACGTTTATGGTTCTCTAGCGGAACCTGCGGAACACGACACGGTTGAAAATTTGGATTTGGTTGATAAAGTCATCGAGATTGACCAGTCGCCGATTGGCAGAACGCCGCGCTCGAATCCGGCGACTTACGCAGGGCTTTTCACGCCGATTCGCGAGCTTTACGCGATGCTGCCCGAATCGAGGCAGCGCGGTTATAAAGCCGGGCGTTTTTCGTTTAACGTCAAAGGCGGACGTTGCGAGGCTTGCGAAGGCGCGGGCGTGAAAACGATTGAGATGAATTTTCTGCCCGATGTTTACGTGATGTGCGATGTTTGCGGCGGCGCGCGTTACAACCGCGAAACTTTAGCAGTTAAATACAAGGGCTATTCGATTGCCGATCTGCTCGGAACTTCGATTGAAGAAGCGCTGGAAATTCTCGAAAACGTGCCGCAAATCAAACAAAAGTTGCAAACTCTGTTTGATGTCGGTCTCGGTTATATCAAATTAGGTCAATCGGCGACTACGCTTTCCGGGGGCGAAGCGCAGCGCGTCAAGCTCTCGAAAGAGTTATCCAAACGCGCGACCGGCAAAACTATTTACATTCTGGACGAACCGACAACCGGGCTTCATTTCGCCGATGTGCATAAATTACTGGATGTTTTGCAGCGGCTGGTCGAAGTAGGAAACACGGTTATTGTTATCGAACACAATCTGGATGTTATTAAGTCGGCTGATTACATCATTGATTTGGGACCTGAAGGCGGCATCAACGGCGGAAAGCTGGTTTTTGCGGGTACGCCTGAACAAATCGTCAAAAACAAAAAATCGCACACCGGCGCGGCTTTAAAAACGCTGCTCAACAGCAATTCAAAAACGAAACAAGCCAAGTAAAAGATTGTTCTCTGATTTAGAGCAATTCAGGCTTGGATGTCCGTGTCAGTACCGCGAACGGTAGTGAGCGGGTTTGTAAACTTACCCGCTCACTACCGTTCGCGGTACTGATTATTTCGTTGCTGCCCGGACACTGATTCCATAACCGCTCTAGTTGGTCGGATTATTTAGAATTCGGACCAATAATCGTTGGCGGGAGCTGAGAATCAATTTCCGCTTTAATTTCTTTGTGTGAAGATTCGGTTTTTACGCCCAGCCTGATTGCGAGCTTTTCCGATAAATCCGAATCTTTTGAATCGAGTTTTTCAAACTCTCTTAACGCGAGATTTCTAAAACCCGCTTCGTCGTAACAAAGCGCCAATTCAAAGCGCGCGGCGTTTAATTCAGGCTGCTTTTTGAGCGCGGCGTTTAGATAATCAATTGCTTCGTTCGGTTTTTTATCTTCTCTTAAAGTTTTGCCCAGCTCGTAAAGGCTGAAAGCTGCATCGGCGTTGACTTCGACCGCATTTTTAAAGGCTTTGATGGCATCGTCGCGGCGCAGAAGTTTGTTATAGCAAGTGCCGAGCAGATGATACGCGCTCGAATTGAACGGATTTATTTTGAGAGCGTCGTTAAAAGCAATAATCGCCATTCGGTATCTGCCCGCGAGAAAAAACGATTCACCGAGCCGCACACGCAATTCGGAAACATCCGGCTGGAAATTAATCGCTTTTTGAAACGATTTCGCTGCTTTTTCATAATCACCCGACGAAGTTTTGTTAATGCCGTCCCGGTAAAAATCAAAGGCTTTGCCCCATGTCTCAGGCGTTATTTTCGTGCCGTCTTCGAGATAATAATTATCTGCATTTTCGTGCGGTTTGGGAGTGAATTCTTCGCGTTCAGCCCTATAAACGGTTTGGATTTCGCCCGTATTTACACTCCTTCCATATAAATATTCCGAGCGATTGTTTGCGGCATTATGATCGGCGGATAATTTGAACGGCATTGTGACAAGCAGCGAGGCGGCGGCGACGCCGATTGTCCAGCCGATTGCTTTTGTTTTCAGCTCGGAAACTTTTCCCAGATCAATTTCCGCGCTGACAAACTCTTCTTCAATTTGTTCGGATTTGGACGAGAGAGTTTGATAATTATTCGCAATCTCTACGGAAAGACGCTGAAGGCGCGGCAGACCGCTTCTGATTTCCGTTTCAAGCCGACGGCGTTTTTCTTCAAATTCCGCCTCGATTTTTTCTTCGATCCGACGCTTATTTTGCGGCGTCAGATGAAAAACGAAATTTCTCTCCAATTCTATGCGCCAAGCGAACAGGCGATTTTTATGCTGCTGGCTAAAATACGGAACGCGCCGGAAATTCGCAACCGAAATGTCGTCGGCGCTGACGATCTGGAATTTGTTTAATTCTTTAATCTGCGCTTCGGTCAGATGTTTGATTTCGGCGCGGCGCAGCGGAAACCCTTTGAGATAAAAAATAAGCTGACGCCGCTGAAACTCGTTTTCAAGTTCTTTAAATCTTCCCGCACGCGCCGCAGGTAAGTTTTTAAATTCTGTGACAGCGTTTTTTAATTCGGTGCGGGCTTTGGTAAAAACTTCTTTGCCGGCAAGTTTTTTCCATTCTTTTCGGAATTTTTCGAGATTCCGGCTCGCTGAATCGAAAACCGTTTGCGCCTCGTTTTTAGCCGTTTCGGTCAACGATTTAATCACTGCCGTACAAATATAAAAAAACAGAATAAAAGTTGAAAAAATCGCCGAACCGAAAAAAGTGATGACAAAAATAATTGCCACACTTAGCGCGGCTAAATAAAGTGCCAGATTCCGATTAAATTTCGCCACCGCTTCGGCGATTTGCGGAGAAGCGGGTAAATCCGGGACGCTTCCCGAAATTTTGACGGGCAATTGCGACGGAACATCGGGCGGTTTGATGGCGTCAATCAATCTGCCGATTGTCACCAAATCGGCGTTTGGATCAGCAACGAAGTTTTCGTTGAAACGCGCCGGGAAAAACAAAACTCCGGTTTGAGCTTCCACCGCACACCAAGCGCATTTTTCCAAACCGTTCCAATAAAAATGAGATTGGTTAAAATTGCATTCGCGCAAATCGTTTTCCAGTTGATCGAGCGCATCAGCCCATTCGCGCGCGGTCGGGCGATTTTTAATTTCGAGAAATGCGCGTCGAAAAAGCGATGCGGCATTGGGCGAAACCGCGTCAAGCGGCAAAGTTCCCGGCGGCTGATTCATTTGCCGTTCGGGCGCGTCTTCGCCGTAAGCGAAACGACGTTCACGAATCGAATTTTCGAGCGTGTTTTCGCCGTCGCCCAAAAATTTGCCCGAAAACGGATGACGCCCCATAAAAAGAAGCTGGAAAATTAAAACCGCAAGTCCGAAATTGTCGTGATTTTCGGTTCGAGCAACATCGCGGAGAGATTTCCCTTGCAGTTCTGGCGGCGTGTGCGTCGAAACGCCGACTTCGCACAAAAAACTGCGTTCGGGCGCGTTAAGATGATAGCTGTCGCAATCAATCAGGCGAACGGTCGCGTCGCGGGCAATCACAATATTTCCGTGATTTACGTCTCCGATTGAATGTCCGTGTTGATGAACAACCGCAAAGGCGCGCGCCGAGTTCGCCGCCGCGCGAATCAAAAAACGCCAATCGGCTTCGGGAAAACGCCGCCGTCGGCTCGCCGGATTATAAAGCTCGTGAATCTGCGTGCCGAAAGAAAGACGCGGCATCAAAAATCCGATTGTTTCGCCCGCTTCATTCTGCAAAACGTCAGTCACCCAAGCCGACAGCCGCAAAAGCTTGTCGCTTTTAAGCGCGACCATTTGCCGCAGCTTTTCGGCTTTTTCCGCAGAAACGGAAGCGTGATAAATTTTGGCGACCGATTCCGGGCTTTCAAGAATCGTAAAAACCGAGCCTTCGCCGCCACGCCCAAGCTCTTTGCCGGGCGTTAAAACGTCGCCTTGTGAGTTGTAAAACCGAGCCATTTTATTAGTTTTAAAAGCGCGAAGCTAAAATCAAAGTTTTATCGTCGTCGGTTCGCTCGTTAATTTTAGGCGAATTCAAAAAAGCCGACAACTTTTCTTCCAAATTTGTCGCCGGGTGTTTCGCGCGCAAAGGAGCGAGCATCGAGCGAAAAAAAGGTTGATGCGGTTGTTTCGATTGAAAATCTATCGCCAACCGTTGCAAGCCGTCTGTAAAAATTGCCAATTCTTCAATCCGATTCTCAAAATATTGGAATTGCAATTTTTCAGCCGCAAATTCATCCGTCACAAAATTCGTCGTATTTGCATATTCGCCCTGCTGCGGAACTGCGAAAAGGCGGAACTCGTCCCGTTCGCTTGAGTAAACAATTGCGCCGTCGCCGATTTGGGCGAAAACAGTTTCAGTTGCGCTCGCCGCAACAGCCAAAAAAGTGCAGGCATAATCGTTTAAATCCGCATTTTCGCGGTGTGTTATAAGTTGGTGCGGCAGCGTTTTCAAAAAACCGAAAAAGAATTCTTCGTTTAAATCCGAAACTTTTCCGCCGTTTTCGAGCAAAGCGGCAACGCCGGAAACGAAAAAATCGCAAGCAGCGCGCGCGCCATCTTTGGCAAATTTCGCGCTGCCCGCGCCGTCAGCGACTGCGATTGTTAAAATCTCACCCGCGTTTGTGTCAAATACTCGATAAGCGAAAGCGTCCTGACAAGCGGCGTCGCGCCGGACGTGCGCGGTTCCGGGAAGCGAAGCGGCGATGATTTTCCAATTTGTCGGCATCAATCAACGTCAGCCCAACCGTATGGTTTGTAATCGGGAAGTCCAATGCGGTCGCCCGGATTTGAATAAGAGACCGCTTTAAGCGAATCCGAAAGCCAGCGAAACAGCGGGCGAAACTGAATTCCTTTGAGCCGCAAAGGCTCGCGCACCGAAATTTGTTTGAGAATATCGAGCCTCGCGTTGTTGACTGCGAGGGCGAAAAATAAAAACGATTTGTGTTCTTCGCCTTGCAGAATTAATTGATGCGCGCTGCGCCAATCATCGGTCGGCTCGCCGTCTGTAATCAGGAAAATCCAAGGGCGATAAAGATCAATGCCGTTTTCGCGCAAAATTTGTTTGCGTTCTTTTAAAAGCTCGACGCCGACCGCAACGGCTTTTCCGAGCGGCGTGTCGCCTTTTGCCTGCAAATTCGGCGGCTCGAAACGATTGGCGGCGACGAAATCCGAGATTAATTCGACCGGACCAAACGTAACGACCGCGACTTCGACTCGTTTGGCGGTCATCGAATCTGCAATTAGTTCGTTTTTAAAAACTCGCAGAGCTTCGTTTAATTCGTTGATCGGCGAACCGCTCATCGAGGCAGAAGTGTCTAAAAGCAGCAGGCAAGGGCAACGCGGCTCTGGGTTTTCGGCAAGCTCGGCGTCAATAAAAGGTTTTTGTTCGTCTTCAAACCCGATGAGGTTTTCCATACCAAAATAATACCCGTAAACCGGATTTTAATGGAAAATTATTGCGTGATTATTTTTCGGAATCAAGAGCAAAACCTTAGCGTCCTTTGCGAAAACTTTTGCGCTCTTTGCGGTTTAATTCTGAAAAAACTTAACCGCAAAGAGCGCTAAGGTTTTGCAAAGGGCGCGAAGATCAATTCAGTTTCTACAAGAAATCGTATTTTAAACCTTTTAACATTTAATTCGGCTCCGGTACTCGGCTTTTTCTGTAACCCAGCAAAAGATAAGTTATCAGCGCGGCAGTGATGATAATCACAACGCTGAGAGGCAGCGAAGCGGCGCGCTCTAAAAGCTTGCTTTGACTTTCGGCAAAGCCGAAAATTGTTTTGATTCCGAACCAGACCGGGACAATTGCGATTTGCGCGGTCGCCGCCAAGCCGATTAGCTCGCGTCTTCCGACATCGTCCGTATTCGCCAGAGCGCCCGCAATTCCAACCGCGAGAGAAATCAGCGCGCCGACGTAAAGCGGATTAAATTCATCGTATTTGAGCGGCGGGCTGTTAAATGAAGCGACCGCGACGCCGCTTAAAAACAAGATAGTTATCGCCGCTAAAAATGCCAGAAAGCCTTGACCGGCGAGCCTGAATTTGCCGGTTAAAACACCGAGACTGATTGCCATCAGAGTCGGCAAAAGCGGCAAAAAAAGCAGCCCGGCGATAATCAACAGCGTTTGGTTTTGAATCAAACCATATGCGAGAAACGACGCGCCGATAAAAAACCTGCCGACAAAACCAACGGTAATATGGGAAAACTGCCAAAGCTCCTGATAAATATCAAGCACCGGCTCGGCGAGCGGGCGCGTTAGCTCGCGGTCGTTTTCGCTCGAAATGACGGCGCGCGGCTGCCGCATGCTGATTGAATAATCCTGCGTGTTGTAAAAATCGGCGTTGAGCAAATTGTCAATAAAACGCTTGCCTTTCGGCGTCGAGGTTTGCAAATCAACGGCGTCTTTGGTTTCGCTTTTTCCGTTGGCGGATAATTCCTGTTCTTCACGAATCGAAACGCTTTTAATTCCGGCGGTAAACGCAAGCTCGGCGATTTGGCGCGCCATTCCTGACGGCGCGGAAACTTTAATTAATCTCATAATTCTTTACTTTTCTTGCTTGAATAAGAATTTAAGAGATAATTAACAAATTGTTAGTTCGGCAACGTACAAAAATGTCAATTTACGAAAATTTCGAGCCGCTTAATTTCGAGAATATTAAGACTTATCCGCTCAGGGAGCGTCCGAGCAAAATCAACATCGAGAATTTCTCGCAAGCCGTGAACGAAAACGACAGCCTGCGAGAGTTTTTGGATAAATTGCCCGATGTTTTGGCGGTGAAATCTCTGCGCGAGATTGCACGGCAGATTTGCCGCGCCAAAAATCTCGGAAAACCCATTATTTGGGGAATCGGCGGTCACGTCGTTAAAACCGGACTCGCGCCAGTTTTGATTGATTTAATGCGGCGCGGTTTTGTTTCGGCAATTGCGTCGAACGGCTCGGTTTTGGTTCACGACGCTGAGATTGCTCTCGTTGGTTTTACATCCGAAGACGTTGACGCCAGCCTCGGCGCTGGCGATTTCGGCGCGGCGCGCGAAACCGGCGAGCTTTTAAATCTGGCGGCGAAAAGTGCGATGCGCGAAAAACTGGGTTTGGGCGAATCGATGGGCAGGGAATTGACAGAATCGAAACCTGAAAACGAAAACTTTTCCCTTCTTTTTCAGGCTTACAAAAATAAAATTCCGTTTACCGCGCATTTAACAATCGGCGCGGACATCGGGCATTTTCATCCGTCGGCTGACGGCGCGGCTCTCGGCGCGGCTTCGCACACGGATTTTCGGCTTTTTTGTTCGATTGTGCGCGCACTTGACGGCGGCGGAGTTTATTTAAATTTAGGCTCGGCGGTCGTCTTGCCTGAAATTTTTTTAAAAGCCGTTACAATCGTCAGAAATCTGGGCTTTCCGCTAGCGGATTTTACCACTGCGAATTTCGATTTTATTCAAAGCTATCGTCCCGCGACAAACGTCGTCCGGCGTCCGGTTCAAAACGGCGCGGGACGCGGATTTTCCGTTACAGGACATCACGAAATTATGATTCCGCTGCTCGCCGCGCAAATCATTTGCACCGAGAAAACGAGCGAAGATTGATTAAAACGGTCTATTTTCACAAAAACGAAAATAACTTATCATATCCGAGACGAATGAAACCGAAACTCATCATCAAGTCGCTTCAGCATGTGAATAAAAGCAGGATTCCGTTTTACGTTTTGCTGGCGGCTTTGATTTTAACCAGCGTCAGCGCGGTTTACGTCGAATACTCTACTCGCGAAATGGATCGGATTCGATTTGAATCGGCGGTCAAACGCACTAAAACTAAAATTATAGAGCGAGTTGACACATATATAACGATGCTGCGCGGAACGGCAGGTTTATTTTTAGTCAAAGACGATATAACGCGCGATGAATTTAATCTTTTCGTAAATCGTTTTCGGATACAGGAGAATTATAAAGGAATTCAGGGCATCGGTTATGCCGCGCGGACGCGACCTGAAGAAGTTCCGCAACTGATTGCATGGCAGCAAAAACAAGGCTTTAATTATTTTAATATCACACCGCAAACCCCGCGCGAAGAATACTATCCAATCGTTTATCTCGAACCGCTGGAGGACAAACGTAACAGAGGTGTTATCGGTTTCGATATGTTCACCGAAGAAACGCGGCGCGAAGCGATGGAGCAAGCGCGCGACACGGGAGTCCGCGCCGCAACGGGTAAAGTCACGCTCAAACAGGAAACTGATGATCAAAAACAAGCCGGATTTTTGATTTATCTACCGGTTTATCGCGGTCATTTCGTGCCGGAAACGATTGAGGAGCGGCGCGAAAAATTATCCGGTTTTGTTTATGCGCCGTTTCGCGCCGACGATCTTTTGCGCGAAATCATCACTCAAGAAGAAAGCGGTGAAATTGATTTCAAGGTTTATGACGGAGCGGAAGTTAAACCGGAAGCCGAAATGCATGATTCAAAGCGGGTTCGGGGAGCAACATACAATCGTTTAGCCTCTAATCGCTTCGAGCCGGAACAAATAAAGATCGCTGAACGAACGTGGACGATAGAGTTTTTTGACAATTCCCGTTCGAGCCGTCTTTCCAGTAGCTGGCTGGGATTTTACGTTCTGGTTGGCGGAGTGTTGATTAGTTTTGTTTTGTTCGGGGTAACGGCATCGCAGGTTCACGCGCGAGCGGACGCGGAAAGATATGCCACTGAATTGCTGGCTTCCGAGCGGGAAGTGCGTCAACTGAACGAAACATTGGAACAAAGAGTTATTGAACGCACCGCGCAGCTCGAAACCGCGAACAAAGAACTCGAATCATTTTCTTACTCGGTTTCGCACGATTTACGCGCGCCGCTGCGTCATATTTCAGGTTTCGCCGAGCTGCTCGAAAAACGCGCCGCCGCGTCGCTCGACGACACGAATCGGCGTTATGTCAAAACCATCAGCGAAGCAGGAAAACAAGCTGGACGCCTCGTGGACGATCTTCTGGCATTCTCAAGAATGGGACGCACCGAGATGATGAAAACGACCGTGGATATGAATCAAATCGTCAGCGACGCGCTAAATGATTTGAAAATTGAAACGGAAAGTCGGAATATTGAATGGCACATCGAAACTCTGCCGGCGGTCGAAGGCGATCCGGCGATGTTTCGACTGGTCTGGCAAAATCTGTTGTCAAACGCCGTGAAATATTCGCGCAACCGCGAAAATGCGATTATTGAAATCGGCTGTCGAGCAGAGCCGGACGAAACGATCTTTTTTGTCCGTGATAACGGCGTCGGCTTCGATATGCGTTATGTTAATAAATTGTTCGGCGTTTTTCAGCGTCTTCACGCGCACGAAGCGTTTGAAGGAACCGGAATCGGTCTGGCAAACGTCCGCCGGATAATCGCGCGTCACGGCGGGCGAACCTGGGCGGAAGGCGAGATTGACAAGGGCGCGACAATTTATTTTTCGTTACCCAAACACAAGAATGAAAATGGTCTCGGACGTGAGAAAAATCTTATTGGTTGAAGACAATGCAAACGACGTGGAGCTAACGCTCGCCGCGCTTAACGAATATCATCTCGTCAACGACGTTGACGTGGTGCGCGACGGCGAAGAGGCGCTCGATTATCTTTACAAACGCGGCAAATACGAAGCGCGCGAAACGCAGGAACCGGCTGTGGTTCTGCTCGATTTAAAACTGCCGAAAGTTGACGGGTTGGAAGTTTTGGAAAAAATCAAAGCCGACGACAATTTAAAAACGGTTCCGGTCGTAATGCTGACCAGCTCGCGCGAAGAACAGGATTTGGTGCGAAGCTATCAGCTCGGCGTCAACGCTTATGTCGTTAAACCGGTCGAATTCGGCGAATTTATGAACGCTCTTAAAGAACTGGGTTTGTTCTGGGCAGTCATCAATCAACTGCCTCCGAGAGCTTAATTACGAATTACGAATTACGAATTACAAATTGTGGAATTTATATTCGGATTTAAAAATATTCCTTCATTCGTAATTCGTAATTTGAAAGCGCGTAATTGATTAAGGTGTCGTTAAGGATTTTACATCTCGAAGACAGTGAGCTTGACGCCGAGTTGGTGCAGGCTTATTTGCTCGACGGCGGTTTTGACGCCGAAATTGTTCGCGTTGACACGCGCGAAGAATTTTCGGCTGAAATCGAGCGCGGCGGAATTGATTTGATTTTGGCGGATTACAATTTGCCGTCGTTTGACGGTTTAGCTGCGCTCGAAATCGCGCGCGCCAAATACGCGAACATTCCTTTTATTATTATTTCCGGCGCGCTCGGCGAAGAAACAGCCATCGAAACTTTGAAAAGCGGCGCGACCGATTACATTCTCAAACATCGTCTCGAAAGATTGGTTCCGGCTGTCAGCCGCGCTTTACGCGAAGCGGAAGATCGGGGACGGGCGCGCCGCGCCGAAAATGCCTTGCGCGAAAGCGAAGAGCGTTATCGGATTGTCGCCGAAACCGCATCCGATGCAATCATCAGCATTGACATCCAAAGTAATATTCTTTTTATCAACAGCGCGGCGGAAAAGATTTTTGGCTACAAAGTCGAAGAAATGACCGGACAATCCTTGTTGATGCTGATGCCCGAAAATTTGCGTAAAAGTCACCGGCAAGGTATTCACCGGTATCTTGAAACCGGCGAACGCCGGCTTTCGTGGGATCGAGTCGAAGTTTACGGTATTCGCAAAAACGGCGAAGAATTTCCTCTCGAACTTTCTTTCGGCGAATTTAATCAAAACGGAGAGCATATCTTTATCGGCATCGCCCGCGATGTTACCGAGCGAAAGGTCGCCGAAACGGAACGTGAATCACTGCTCGAACGTGAGCAGGAGGCGCGCCGCAAAGCCGAAGAAGCGAGCCGCCTCAAAGACGAATTTTTAGCCACCGTCTCGCACGAATTGCGAACGCCTTTGAACGCCATTTTGGGTTGGGCGACAATGCTTCGCAGCGGACAGCTTAACCAGGAAAACACTGTGCAAGCCGTGGAAATCATTGAGCGCAACGCACGCGCGCAAGTTCAACTCGTCGAAGACCTTCTCGACGTTTCCCGCATTATCAGCGGAAAACTGCGGCTTGAAGCAGATTTCATTGATTTCAAGACGATTGTCGAAAACGCAATCGAAGCCGTTCTACCGGCGGCGGAAGCTAAGCTAATCAAAATCGAAACGGATTTTCAATCAATCAACAACAAAATTTTTGGCGACACCAACCGTTTACAGCAAGTTATCTGGAATTTGCTGACGAATGCCGTCAAATTTACGCCTTCGGGCGGCAATATAAAGATTGCGCTCAGCAACGAAAACGAATGTCTCGAATTTAAAGTAACCGATACCGGAGAAGGTATTTCCCCGGAATTTTTGCCATTCGTTTTCGACCGTTTTCGCCAAGCCGACGGCGCGACGACTCGCATTCACAACGGTCTCGGTCTCGGACTTTCAATTGTCAAACACTTGATCGAAATGCACGGCGGCGAGGTTTCCGCGAAAAGCGAAGGCATCGGTCAAGGTTCGACGTTCTCGTTTTGTCTGCCGCAGCAAAGAGTTGCTTTTAACGAGCGAGCGAGCGGCGAAAACGGCAAAGCCAAATTGCCGCCGGAAAACAATCATCATTCCGAACAAGTTGAAAATCCGCTCGCCGGTCTGAGCGTTTTAGCTGTTGACGACGATGAAGATTCGCGCGAAATGCTCCAGCTTATTCTCGAACAAAACGGCGCTTCGGTCGTCACGGCGGGTTCCGCCGCCGAAGCTCTGGAAAAGCTGAAGCAGACGAAAACCGACGTTTTGGTCAGCGACATCGGAATGCCTTTGGAAGACGGTTACAGTCTGGTCGAACGTTTGCGAAAGCTCCCAGCGGAAAACGGCGGCGAGATTCCTGCCGTCGCTTTGACGGGATTTGCGCGCGAAGAAGACAACCGCCGCGCGCTCCTCGCCGGTTTTAATAAACACGTCGCCAAACCGATTGACCCGGAAAATCTCGTTCGCGAAATCGCCGAGTTGATGAGAGAATTGAATTAAAGTTTTTGAAAATATGCTGAAACGGCTAATTGCTTTGTTTATTGTTTCTGCGGCGATGACACAGATTTTTTACGCGCAAACGCAGCTTGTCGAAGCGAATTACCGTGTTTTTGACGCCGAAGGAAAACCCGCGAGCGTCAATCAAATCGTTGACGCTTTGCAATCGTCGGACGCGGTTTTTCTCGGCGAGCAGCACGATGACCCGACCGCGCACGCTCTGCAATTTGAAATTTTTCGACAAGCATTTGAGCGCTACGGAAAATCGCGTCCGGTCGCGCTTTCGCTGGAAATGTTCGAGCGCGACGTTCAGTTAGTCGTTGACGAATATTTGCAGGATTTAATCAGCGAAGCGAATTTTATTGCGGCGAGCCGCGCATGGAACAATTACAAAACCGATTACCGCCCGCTCGTCGAATTTGCCAAACAAAACAAACTGCCCGTCATCGCCGCCAACGCGCCGCGCCGTTACGTCAATCTCGTTTCGAGAAAAGGCAGAGAAGCGTTAAATCAGTTGTCGGCTGAGGCGAAAAATAGTCTTGCGCCGCTTCCTTTCGCGGCGGCTTCCAAAGAATACTCCGAAAAATTTGCTGCTCTAATGGGGGCGGGAGGAATGACGACGCACGGCGCGACTTTGCTCGAATCGCAATCGCTCTGGGACGCGACGATGGCTGATTCGGTAGCGAAAATCTTACAATCTAAGAAAAATGCGCTCGCGATTCATTTAAACGGAGGCTTTCACACCGAAAATCGCTTGGGGACAGTCGAGCATTTGCTAAGATACAATCCAAAGGCGCGCGTTCTGGTGGTGACAATCAAATCGGTTGAAAATTTCCCCAATTTTGACTCGGCGAAAGACGCCAAAACCGGAGATTTTGTAATTCTCACCGACTCGAAATTACCGCGCAGTTTTAAACGATAACAATCCAACTCCAAATCTGCTTGCCAATCCGGTAGTCATTGCTTCGCTAAAATAAGTCTAAATCTGCTTTTGAATCTTCTCAAGGTTTTGCAGTTTGGGCGAATTGCATTAACATTTCAGCGCGTCGTCGGTTAAGAAAAACAAATTATAACGTGAGTTCGGGATAAGAGTTGTTGAAAAATAAAGAGTTAACTCAAAACAGGATTTTCTTTGCATTCCTTTGCGCCTCCCTTTGCGAGCTTTGCGTTTAATTCTGACGATTTTTAAACGCAAAGGGCGCAAAGAGTTGATTTTATTTAAGTTTTCTTATTTCCTTATCCCGAACTCACGTAAATATAAATTATGCGGCGATTATTCGCTCAAGCCAAGCTCGATTTCCGGCTCAAGATTTTATTTTGGGCGACGGCGATTTTGTTTTTAGTGTTGCCTGTCCGCGCCGAATTGCTGCCGATTAAAACTTATCTTTCCACCGACGGTTTGGCTTACGACAAAATTTACAGCGTTTATCAGGATTCGCGCGGGTTCATCTGGTTTATGACCGCGAATGGCGTGAGCCGCTTTGACGGTTATAAATTTGCCAATTACATGCTGCTCGAAGACGGTTTGGAAAACAGTCTTGTTACCGATATGGTCGAAGACGCAAACGGCGTTTACTGGTTTAGCTCTTCCGCAAATAAGGTTTATCGTTTCGATCCGCGCGCCAAAGCGGAAAACAAATCGCAACTGATGCGAGAAAATTTTCAAACTATTAAGGTTGCCGACACGCCCGGCACGAATGCCATCTATACGATGTTCCGAACCGGCAAAAACGAGATTCTCGCCGGAACGACCGCCGGATTGTTTCGGCTCGTGCCGGAAGAAAATCGTTTCGAGCCGGTCGAGCTGAACCTGCCCGTCGCCAAATCTCTATACGCACTCGCCATCGCCGAAGACGCAGACGGCAGTCTTTGGATCGGGCATCAATACGGGTTATCGCGCCGCCTGCCTTCGGGCGCAATTGTCAATTATGAAGTTATGCCGCAGCCGGACGGCGCGGATCGAATTCGGTCGGTCGCGGTTGACCGGCAAAACCGCGTTTGGATGATTACCGAGGTCGGGCGAAAATTATTGGTTTTAAATCCCGAACCAGCCGGAACGATCAACGCGGCGGATTCGTCAAAACGAAAGCTGCGTTTTCGGCAGGAAGAAAAATTGGCTGCGAATCTGCCGCAGGGATTTGCGTATCTTTTTTCGCCCGAAGAAAGTCTTGCCGAAGGTAAATTTCACGCGGTCAACGCCGTGCGGGACGGCGGAGTTTGGATTTCGGCTTACGGCAAAGGACTGGTTGAATTTAACGGGCGCGAATTTCGGCTCTACACCAAAGAAAACGGTTTGAGCGACGTGACTGTCCGCGGCGTAGATGAAGACAATTTCGGCAATTTGTGGATTTCGTCGGATTGGGGCGCGATGCGGCTCAATCACGGCAATTTTATTACTTATCATACGGAAGACGGACTCGGCGGCGAGCGCATTTGCAGCCTTTTTCAAGACCGAAACGGCGCGTTTTACGCGGTCACGCCGGAATGGACGGTGAATCGCTTTGACGGCAAACGCTTTGCCTCGGTCAAGCTCGATTTGCCGCCGGTGCAAAACTACATTTCCGACCGAGTGTTGAGCGACCACGCGGGCGAATGGTGGTTTGCGACCGGAGCGGGACTTTATCGCTACGCGGCGGTCGAACAGGTTGAACAAATCAAGGCGGCGAAACCCGCGAAAATTTACACGCCCGCCGACAATTTGCCGAGCGACAAAATTCGGATGGTTTATGAAGATTCGATGCGCGATGTCTGGTTTAGCTA
>DASWLV010000150.1:0-12750 GCA_036400075.1 Pyrinomonadaceae bacterium | reverse complement strand
TTGAATTTAAAGCTTCACCCGGACGTAAAGTACAGTTGCTTAATAAAGATAAGTGGCAGGATTGCACAGAACAAGACATTCGAGCAATTCGCAGCATTTCACCGTTTAACGAATTATTGATTCAGCACTTTGATAGCTTTGATAGCTTTGCCGGTAAATCCATGTAGAACCAAGGATAATATGAAACACATTGACAATCCTGCGGCATTTGTTCTGTCGCTGATAATCTTCGCATCATCAGCGACAAGCTGTAGCACAACCGTTAATTCTACGAACACCGAAAGACCCGAAGCCGTCATGCAGAATAACTCCGGTTCTATCGTACTAACAGGACGCATGGCTTCTGCACGCGCTACTCACGCAGCCACGTTGCTTTCTAACGGTAAAGTCTTGGTTACGGGCGGCATGGAGCGTAACGACGTTTATACAAACAGTGCCGAGCTTTACGACTCCGCAACCGAGGCGTTTGTTGCCACTGGTAATATGAGCCAAAGCCGCGCCGGTCACTCTGCCACTCGATTGTCTGACGGAAAGGTTCTCATTGCCGGCGGTTCTAATACAGAATGGCTCGCAAGTGCCGAGATTTACAATCCGACCACGGGCGCGTTTACTCCGACGGGAAGTATGTCTATCAGGCGCGGCGGTTTCACGGCGACCTTGCTGCCTAACGGCAAGGTGCTGATTGCCGGCGGCTATAATGATAGTTTGCAGGCGAGCGCAGAAATTTACGACCCGGCAACTGGGCGTTTTACTCCTACCGGCAGCATGAGCGCGGGACGAAGCGCGCATACGGCGACTCTTTTACGAAACGGGAAAGTATTGATTACCGGCGGCGGCGCAGGTCGAAATGTTATTGCCGGCGCAGAATTTTATGACCCGGCAACTGGCGCATTCACATCTACCGGCAACATGACTATGGTTCATCATAAACACGCAGCGACATTGCTTCCGAACGGCAACGTGCTTATCATGGGCGGCTCGGACAATCGTGATTGGCGAGGACGTTACGCTAACGCTGAGATTTATAACGCAGCCACAGGCACTTTCACTGCTGTCAGCAACATGAATACCACGCGTTTCAAACATCGAGACTCGGTAGCTCTATTGAATAACGGCACAGTGTTCGTCGCGGGCGGCGGTGAATATGCAGAGATATACAATCCGGTGAAGAACAGTTTTCATATAGTCAACGGTCGGATGGATGGCGCACGGTTTTACTCAACAGCAACATTGTTGTCGGATGGAAGAGTACTGGTAATAGGCGGCTACGATAATAATATTGCGGCAAGCGCAAAAGCGTGGCTTTACGAGCCTCAAACAACCGCCGCGATCTAACAGATTAAGTGAATGCGAATAAAACAAAAGGCGAGTTTAAGAACTCGCCTTTTGTTTTATTGTTTATTTATGAATCTTATAGAGATAGATTCTACTCTACAGATTCATTGGAATTGAATTAGTTATCGTGTTCGGCGTGTTTCATCCGTTCCAAGCTCATCAATATCAACGTCTGTGCGGCGAACTGTGTCGCGCACGGTTTCCTGTCGCTCGGTAACTTCTTTGCCGATATTTACTTCTTCAATTACGCGCGCTTGTTTTGAAACAACGGGCTGCTCGGCTCTTTCAGTAACTTCAATCGTGCCTTCTTTGAAAGCCGACATATCACCTTCGCCAACCGGACGGTTAACCGGACGGCGTTCGACCTTGACGTGTTCTTCGCGCAGATTCACGGTCTCTTCAATCGGTCTTTCTTCGACGTGAGTTCGGACTCTGACGCCGCCCTGTTCGACTTCGCGTTTGCCGACGTTAAGCTGTTCTTCGGTGACCGGAATCACGGTTTCGCCTTGATTAGCGGTTCGATTATAACTCTCGGTTTCCGTGCCGGTCGAAGCAAAATTCTGACCTGTCGCGGTCGCGGCGTTAGCTTGATAACCGGTATTAGCCGTCGCTGATGTTGTTTGATTTGCAAAATTGCCCGAAGAGTAAACATTCGCGCCGCCGCAATTTGTCCATTCGCGTTCAAAAAACGCGGCGTCTTCGCTTGAGCGTGGCGTCACGCCGAGAACCGTTCCGCCGGATTTGATGCCTGTTTCATATTCCTGAGCAGTGTCTTCGGGGATACCGGAGCCAACCAAAGCCCCGATTAATCCGCCTGTAATTCCGCCCGCACCGGCTCCGACCAAAGCTCCGGCAATCGGTCCGGCAATAAGTAATCCCAATCCGGGAAGCGCAACCGAAGTTCCGATTGCGGCTATCGCGCCGATGATTGCGCCGACCGTGCCGCCGATTCCGGCGCCCGTACCTGTGCCTTCCAAAGCCTTGCTGCCAAGCTCGGTATCACCGCCGCCGCTTCCTTCAGAGTAATGTTTTTGTCTGGTTTCATCCGACATCATTACGTTAACGTCGTCTTTATCGTACCCTCTGCTGCTGATTGCGCGATAAGCGCATTCCGCGCTGTCTCTATCTCGAAATAATGCCGTTACAATTGGTGAATTACCTGTGTTTGATTGATTTGCCATAATGTTTCCTCTCTCCTTTTTCTTAAGTAAAAATTTACAACGAACAATGCCGCACGATTGTTAAGCTGCGTTGCCGAGTGTATGAATTGCATTCCTATATCTGCAATTCATAAGTAACTGCAATAAGCGCTCCTAAGTTTTAAGTATGCTTATTGCTTTTGAAAGCGTTTAGATTCTCAGCCGGAGATTCTTCACGCTTTTATCCGGTAATGGACAGCATTTTTAGCTGTTTGCGCCTGAACGTCGCTCAGGTTCTTCGGGAGAAATTTCTTCAAATTCTACTTGCTCGCGTCGCAATGTGACCTCCTGCGGTTTGCGCGTTTCAAATTTACGGCGTCGGATACGTACTTCTTCGCGGAGCATCAAGCGCTTTTCGGTAACGATAACTTCTTCGACGAGCGGCACGACGATCACGTCGCCTTCGTAGCGAATCGCCGGAGCCGTTTCAATCATCTGGTTAATCGGAATACGCTCAACATCAACTTCTTCAGCCTGAATCGGCTGGTCAACAACTTCCGTTCGTTCGACAACGCGCTTGTGAACGCGAACTCCGCCCGTCACCACGCTCTGCCTTTCAACGTGCAACTCTTCGGCGAGAACCGGAACGACAAGCTGTTCTTCAATGTTTCTCGGCGTATTCTCCGTTCCCGTCGTTTGTTGCCCTGCCCCGGCGCTTTGCTGCAAATCGGCTTCGCTTCCGAGTTGCTGCGCGGTGCCGAATTCATCAAAACTTTTTTCGAGAAGATAACCGCCGGCTTGCGATGCGACGATTTCGCTTGCCGGAACTAAAACGTTTGTTCCGTTCTCCAAACGCACTAGAAATTGACCGTTTCGCTTGACTTGCTCCGGCGTCCTCGCCACATCAAGCAAGCCTCGTCTGCCGTTTCGATCAATTACCAGCGAATCGTTTTGCTGTTGCATATTCATAATTTCATCACTCCTGCCTTACCTGATACTCTCTTACCGATTTATCGCGCTAATCGGCATTAAAGATAAATATTTTCACTAAACAGATTTTTCGTTTGTACGATTCCGCGCAAAAGATTTAAGCAGCAGTTTGCAGCCTCTCAAATACCAGTCTTAAAAAGCCCCGCGCGCATTGAAACCAAAGCACAAGTTTCTGCGCGTTATTAATTGGGAATTGCTTTAACTTTTCGAGGCTTCAAATGTCGGTTCAAGAAACCAGCCTGCCCGCGAGCAGTAACAAATTAGCAACAACGGCGACGCATCGCCGGCTCGGCATAATCGGAATGATTTGCGCGCCCGGTCTTTATTTTGCGTCGTCTTTTTACTCGCAAAATTTTGACCAGCCTAATCCGAATCAGATTTATGCCAGCTTTCTAGGCGTGCTCTATCTTTGCGGCGCGTTGGCGAGCGCGACGGCAATGCGACAATTGCGCGCGACCGGAAACGGACTCGGCGCAAAGGTTTTGTTCGGGGTGCAAATTGTCGGACTTTTCCTGGCGATGATGTTTGACGTGATTGAATACGCGGCGCCAATCCTGAAACAAACCTGGCTTTTTTTCGTTACCGATATGGCGTATCCGTTTAGCCACGTTTTGATGATCGTCGTCGGCATCGCAATAGTTCGTGCGGGCGTGTGGAGCGGTTGGCGTAGAGTTCCGGCTTTTTTAATCGGTTTTGCGCTGCCTTTGTTTTTCGCGGCAAGTGCGTTATTTGGTCGGGAAAACACCGGCTGGATCTTTATCGGTTCGGTTACTTTAGGATTTTTTGCGCTTGGGTTAGCGGTTTTTAACGCAAACCAAAAGGAGATTAAACAATGATTTCTATCTCGAAAACAGTCGTTTCAAAAGCTGTTATTTTTATTCTTTTTGTGTCGTCAATGACGCAGGTTTTTGGGCAGACAATCGGCAAACCGATAAAACTTCCAGCCCGTTACGACGCGCATCGGTTTTACGTTGAACCGATTATGGCGGACGGCGCAAAACTCAATTTCTTTACCGATACCGGCGGCGGTTTGTTTATTTTTGCGGATGTCGTTGAAAAATTAAAAATTCCGGTCGAATCCGTTGCGGGCGACGGCGGACGAAAAATGGAAACAATAGCTTTGCCGAAATTTAAAGCCGGAGCCGGGATTGTGACTCCGCTCGGCTCGCCAAACGAAAGGCTTTTCGTCGCGCCAATCTCACAGAGAATGGCGCTCGCACAGGATTGGTCTGGAATGCTCGGACAACAATGGTTTGCAGGGCGAGTTTGGACTTTTGATTATCCGAAACAACAATTGCTTCTTCGCGCCGCCGGCGACGTTCCCGCAGTCAAAGCGGAACATCGCGCCGCGCTCGGTTTTAAAACAAACGATACCGGCAAGCGCATCCTGAATTTTCCGCGCATTGCGGTCAAGATTGACGGCGAAACGCTCGATTTGCTGTTCGATACCGGCGCGTCAACCGAATTGACCGAAGCGGCGTTGAAAACATTGAACGACAAACAACCGGCGGTTCGCGCAACGAGCTTTATTACAACGAGCGTCTTTGAAAAATGGCGCAAAGCGCATCCCGATTGGCGCGTCATCGAAGCGGCTGAAAATCGAAGCGGAGCCGCGATGATCGAAGTCCCGGACATCGAAATCGGCGGCTATCGAACCGGCGCGGTCTGGTTTACGGTGCGGGCGGACAAGAATTTTCACGAATATATGTCGCAATGGATGGACAAACGAATCGAAGGCGCAATCGGCGGAAACGCTCTCCGGCATTTTCGCATTACGGTTGATTACCCGAACGCCGTCGCCGCGTTTGAAAAATAAAAGGAGAAACCGAGAGTAATGAAAAAGATAAATTTATTGCCGCTGGTCGCAATCGCAATTTTATGTTCCGTTTTCAGTGTTTTCGCGCAAAACGAGCCGGAAATTATGAGCTACAAAGATTACGGAAAAATCCGTCATAAACGCCCGTACATACTTGAGTTCAAAAAGGACAAAGGCGAGCTGGTTTATTTCGGCGCGGGACATTTTTACAGCTACGACGACCCGCAGGCGGCGGAGCTTGAAAAACGTTTTGCCGAATTTAAACCGACGGTTATTTTAAACGAAAGCGGCACGCCGCCCGCAGCCGAAACCGCCAAAGAAGCGGTCGAAAAATACGGCGAGCCGGGATTGCTTAGTTTTCTGGCGAAAAAACATAACATTCCGATTAAATCCTTAGACCCGCCGCGATTGGAAGAAATGAAATACATTCTCGGAACAAAACGCTGGACGCTCGAACAGGTTTTTCTGTTTTACGTTTTGCGCCGCGTGCCAGAAAACAACAAAAAAACAAATCCGAAAAAGCCCGAAGAATTGGTCGAAGAAGCGCTTCGCGGAGCGGCGAAAATGCCCGGTTTTGACAGTTTGCCGAAAACAATCGCGGAGTTTGACGCCGTTGCCAAAAAGAATCTGCCGCAGGTCGCCGATTGGCGCAAAATTGAGCAAAAGATTTTTGATCCGAACCCGGATTTGGGCAATTTCACCAACGACATCGCAGACGCTTCCGTCAACTATCGCGGACGTTTTATGGTGAAAACCTTAGCGGCAGAAGTCGAAAAAGGCGAGAGAGTTTTCGCAGTCGTCGGCGCAAGCCACGTCGTCAAACAGGAAAAGGCGCTGCAAAATATCTTCAAACAAACGAAACCGGCTGTCGCCGGAAACGATTAAGATTCCGCGTCAATAAATTCATCAAACAAACAAAACGGGCACGGATTATTCCGCGTCCGTTTTTGTTTGCGCGCATCGCCGTTTATGGCGTTAAATAAATGTTTGAAAGGCGGCGATGTGAAATGAATCCTTTACAAAAAGAACCGGGCAAAAGAAGCCGCGCGGAAATTGACGCCGAAATCGAACGCCTTGCGCGCGAACAAGGCGTCGAGCCGTTCGATTTTGACGCAGCGATAAATGATTTGTCCGAACCTTGGACGGAGGAAGACGAACTCGCTTACAAAGAATTTATGGAACAGCGGCGCATCGAACGCGAAGCAGACCGCGCACGACAAGAGCGAGAATGGCAGTCGTAGTTGATACAAATATCGTTTCGTTAATCTTCAAACAAGATTCCCGCAGCCTGCTCTAAAAACCGCATTTGGACAATCAATTTATGATTTTGTCGTTTATGACGCTGGCGGAATTAAGGCGTTGGGCTTTGGCGTCTAATTGGGGTAAAAAGAAAAACGCCGATTTCAACATTCATTTGCGCCGTTACTCGATTCAACATTCAACGCCGGATTTATGCCGAATTTGGGCGGAAATCAAAGATAACGGCAGACGCACCGGCAAAAACATTGATGCGGCAGATGCTTGGATTGCCGCGACCGCGCTTTATTTCAACATTCCGCTGGTTACGCATAACAGAACGGATTTTCAATCCGTTAACGGTTTGCAGGTCATCAGCGAGCAGTAACGATAAATTACGATTTCAAATATACGGGCGCGGCTTGTCCTCACCCGTTTTTTTGTTTATAAATGCCGACATTGATTTATGAATTTATTTGAAACATATCTCACCGACCTTGAAGCGATTTATCGCACCGGCGCAAGCACGAAGGAAACGTCTTTTTATCCGGCAATCAACACGCTTTTTGACGGTTTGGGAAAAACTTTGAAACCGCGCGTGCGATGCGTGTTGACGCTCAAAAATCAGGGGGCGGGAATGCCGGACGGCGGATTTTTCACGGCTTCTCAATTACAACGCGGCGACAATCAGCCGCAATCAGGACAACCGCCCGAACGCGGCGCAGTCGAAATCAAAGGTTTTGCGGACGATGTGCAAAAGATTGCCGATAGCGAACAAGTCAGAAAATATCTCGCCAAATACGGTCTGGTTTTGGTAACGAACTATCGAGACTTTTTGCTGGTCGCGCAGAAAAACGGCGAGCCAAAAGAGCTTGAACGCTACACTCTCGCTGAAAGTCAGGCGAAATTCTGGGCGAAAGCCGCAGACAAACGAGCGTTTGCAGCCGAACACGAAGCGCGTTTTCTCGAATATCTCAAGCGCGTTATGCAGCACAACGCGCCGCTTTCCAATCCGCAGGAAGTCGCGTGGTTTCTGGCTTCTTACGCCCGCGACGCCAAAGCGCGGATTGAAACCGTAGATTTTCCCGCTTTAAAGAAGCTGCGCGAAGCTCTCGAAGAAGCTCTCGGCATTCGTTTTGAAGGCGAGCGCGGCGAGAACTTTTTTCATTCGACCTTGATTCAAACTCTTTTTTACGGCGTCTTTTCCGCGTGGGTTTTATGGCACAAAGAAAATCCGCAGCGCAAGGATGATTTTCGCTGGCGCGAAGCCGGGTTTTATCTAGGCGTTCCGGTAATTCAGGTTTTGTTTGACGAAATCGCCAAACCGGGCAATCTGCGAAATCTCGATCTGGTCGAAGTGCTGGATTGGACGGGCAATGTTTTAAATCGGATTGTGCGGCAAGAGTTTTTCGCGCGTTTTGATGAAGGTCAAGCCGTGCAGTATTTTTACGAGCCGTTTTTGCAGCAGTTTGATCCCGAACTCCGCAAACAGCTCGGTGTCTGGTACACGCCGCAGGAAATCGTCAAATATATGGTCGCCCGCGTTGACACGGTTTTAAAGGAAGAATTAAATCTCGCCGACGGTCTGGCTGATCCAAATGTTTATGTGCTTGACCCGTGCTGCGGAACGGGCGCGTATCTGGTCGAAGTCTTAAACCACATTCATCAAACGCTCGAACAGCGTGGCGAAGGCGCGCTTGCCGCAGAGGATTTGAAAAAAGCCGCGACCGAGAGAGTTTTCGGCTTCGAGATTTTGCCCGCGCCGTTTGTCGTCGCGCATTTGCAGCTTGGATTGCTGCTCAACAATCTCGGCGCAAACATCGAGGAAGGCGAGCGCGTCGGCGTTTATTTGACTAACGCGCTAACGGGTTGGGAGCCTGCCAAAGAACCGAAAACGCATTTGTTATTTCCCGAAATGGAAGCCGAACGCGATCAGGCGGAAGCAATCAAACGCGAGACGCCGATTCTGGTCATCATCGGCAATCCGCCTTACAACGCTTTCGCCGGAACTTCGCCCGCCGAAGAACAGGGACTCGTCGAGCCTTACAAAGCGGGTTTGATTAAGAAATGGGGCATCAAGAAATTTAATCTCGATGAATTATACGTCCGCTTTTTCCGTCTCGCGGAACGTCGCATTGCCGAAATGGGGGCGCGCAAAGGCGTCGTTTGCTACATCTCGAATTTCTCTTATTTGCGTGATCCTTCGTTTGTCGTGATGCGCGAGAAATTTTTACGCGAGTTTGATTTGCTCTGGTTCGACAGCTTAAACGGCGACAGTCGGGAAACCGGAAAAGTCACGCCCGAAGGCAAACCTGACCCAAGCGTTTTTTCGACCGAATACAACCGCGAAGGAATCCGCGTCGGCACGGCAATCGGTTTGATGGTCAGAAAAGAACAGCGCGACGAACAACCGACCGTCCGTTTTCGCCAATTCTGGGGCGTCAACAAACGCGAAGAATTGTTATCGAGTGTGGAGGAAAACGGTGACGCGGGACATCTGGTTAGGCGACTTGATCCGAATTGGGGAAATGAGAAATCAACGGAAAGCGAAAGCATTTTTGATTATCAAAACGTTTCGCCCCAACCCGAAAGCCGCTTTTCGTTTTATCCGAACGAACACAAAACCGATTATCAATCTTGGGCAAAACTAGATGATTTAGCGAACAAATATTTTCAAGGCTTAGATGAAGACAGAGCTTTCGATTTAATTGATATTGATAAAGAAAAACTTAGCAACAGAATCCGAAGTTTCTTCGATACAAACATTAAATTTGAAGATTTACAAAAGATTTGTCCGGGTCTCACCCGTAACAGCGCAAGATATGACCCAAGAAATGCAAGAGAGAAACTGCTTGCAGCAGAGACTTTTTCACAGGAAAGTATTGAGCGTTATCATTTAAAACCATTTGACACAAGGTGGTGTTATTACACAAATACACGTCCTATTTGGAAAGAACCACGTCCGAGTTTTCAACCACAAGTTTTTCCTCAAAACGGTTTTTTGATTAGTCGTCCGTCTGGAGTTGCAAGCCCGGAAGGTGTTCCATTTCTGTTTGTTAATAATTTAATTGCTAGAGATGCAATGAAAGGACACGCTATTGCCTTTCCGCTTAAGCTAAAAGAAACAGAAAATGAAAATTCAAACGGAAATCAAGTAAGTTTCTTTTCCGCAGAAACAAATGCACCGAAAGCAAATCTCTCGGAAAAAGCGCGGGCGTATTTGGCGGCGATTGGCGTTGAAGATGTTGACAAATCGGCGGAAAAGGCTGGTTTGATTTGGATGCACGCGCTCGCCATCGGTTACGCGCCGCTGTACACGGAAGAAAACGCCGACGGAATCCGTGGGGATTTTCCGCGCGTGCCTTTGCCCGCCGAACTAGAGGTTTTGCAGACCTCTGTCTTACTGGGCAAAGAAGTCGCCGCGCTGCTCGATACCGAAACGGCGGCTGCGGGCGTGACTGCCGGAAATCTGCTCGCGCCGTTTGCTCGCATTGGCGTTCCGGCGAAAACGGACGGGACTAATCTGCAAGCCGCAGATTACGAAGTGCGCGCAAATTGGGGCTACGGCGGCAGAGACGGCGCAGTAACGATGCCGGGCAAAGGCAAAACCGTCGTTCACGATTATTCCGCGCAGGAAACTGAAGCAATCGAACAAGCCGCCGCGCGTTTGGGCTACACGCCGGAACAAGCTCTCGCTTGTCTCGGCGCGCAGGCGGTTGACGTTTATCTGAACGACGCCGCGTATTGGCGCTGCGTCCCGCAAAGAGTTTGGGAATACACGATTGGCGGTTATCAGGTAATGAAAAAATGGCTCTCTTACCGCGAATTTGCCGTTTTGGGCAGAGCCTTAACCGCCGACGAAGTGCGCGAAGTAATGAACATGGCGCGCCGCCTGACCGCTCTGGTTTTGCTTGAGCCGAAACTAAACGAAAATTATGCGGCGTGTAAAAATAACAGTTACGAGTGGAACGCATAGCAAAGCGCAGTCAAGACAGCGATTCTACAAAAGAACAAGCGGCGTTAAGGTGAATTGACGACCAAACTCAGTTGGAAGCTGTAAACAGCTTCCAACTCCAGCCGCGAAGCGGCAAACAGAAGGTAGCCAGACGTGTAACGTCTGGTTAGACGAATAAAATCGGATTGCGCGGTGAAGTCGCGCACAGAAAACAATCTTTTCGCGCCTTCAGCGCGGAAACAATGGTGCGATGAATTCCAGACGTTTCACGTCTGGCTACCTTCTGTTTGCCGCTTCGCGGCAGAAAATGAGTATCTGCGGAAAAAAGCTTATTCTTTTGCCGCTTATAAAATGCGCTGAAAGCGCACTAAGAAGGTAGCCAGACGTGAAACGTCTGGTTAAATGAAAAAAAGACCGCGCGTTGAAGACGCGCACAGAAACAAACAAATGCCCTCGACACATTCAAGCCTGCATATTCATATTGTTTTTTCAACCAAAGAACGCATCCCGATGATTTCAAACGAATGGCGCAACCGTCTGCACTCTTATCTGGGCGGCATTGTCAAAGGCTTGGAAGGCATTCCCTTAGCTGTCGGCGGAATTGCTGATCACGTTCACTTGTTTGTCGGATTGAAAACATCGCACCGAATTGATTATTTATTGCGTGATGTGAAAGCCGATTCGTCGGAATGGGTTCACAAGGAAATCGGAAAAACGAAATTTGCATGGCAAAAAGGTTATGGCGTTTTTACGGTCAGCCCTTCAAATATCGAAGGTGTTAAGCGGTATGTTTTGAATCAGGAGGAACATCATCGGCGGAAAACGTTTCAGGAAGAATATGTCGAATTGTTGAAAGCGGCAAATATTGAATATGACGAGCAATTTTTATGGTAGCCAATATCTGCCGCGCCTTCGGCGCGGCTTGGTTTGTTCGCTTGTTCCAGACGTTTCACGTCTGGCTACCTTCTTAGTGCGCCTTTGGCGCATAGATAGGATATTTAAAGGTTAAAAATAAAGGAGAGCAAAAATTGCTCTCCTTTTTTACTTTAGTTTATTTTTTACTCTTACGCCGTAAACGATGTACCGCAGCCGCAGCCGCCAGTTGCGTTCGGGTTTTCAAATGTAAAGCCCGAACCCATCATATTTGAGGTGTAATCAACTTTGACGCCGTTTAAATATTGCGCCGAAAACATATCAACAAAAAGGCGCACGCCTTCTTTGTCTAAAATAAAATCGCCCTGACGCGATTCTTCTTCGATGTTGAGGCTGTACTGAAAACCCGAACAGCCGCCCGGCACGACGCGGACGCGAAGCCCAGCGGTTTCAGGCAAATCTTCTTCGCCAGCCAAAAATCCTTTAATTTCTTCCGCAGCCTGGCTCGTTAAAATCAAATCAAAAGCCGGAGCGGCAACTGTTGGTGTCATTTTTTTATTTGTCTCCTAAAAATCTAAAATTACTTTTGCTCGCAGGGGTAATCCTGACTTTTTAATAAACTTTCCTCGATTATTTTACTGCGCCCGGCGCGAAATAACAAGGTCTGGTTTCATAGCTTCGATAGAAACGTGACGCGCGACGTTTTCCGCCATTTCGCGGAACGATTTGGCTTGCGGCGAACCGGGCTGCGAAATGACAACCGGAACGCCTGAGTCTCCGGCTTCGCGCACTTCCATTCCGAGCGGGATTTCGCCCAAAAACGATAAACCGTATTGATCTGCGATTCGGCGTCCGCCGCCTTCGCCGAAAATGTTGTAGCGTTTTTCGGGCATATCCGGCGGCACAAAATAGCTCATATTTTCCACCACGCCCAAAACCGGCACGGCAACAGTTTCAAACATTCTGATCGCGCGGCGCACATCCGCCAGTGAAACTTCCTGCGGCGTCGTTACCACAACAGCGCCCTGAACCGGAACAAGCTGCGCCAGACTCAACTGCACGTCGCCGGTTCCCGGCGGCATATCAACAATCAAATAATCAAGCTCGCCCCACGCGACATCCGCCAGAAATTGCCGGACAAGCCCGTGGAGCATCGGACCGCGCATAATCAGAGGTTTGTCGCCCGGCTGCAAATTGCCCATTGACATAACCTTGACGCCGTGCGCTTCAATCGGCAAAAGCTGCTGCGCTCCGACTTCGGGCTGTTTATGACTGATTCCGAGCATTATCGGCACGTTCGGTCCGTAAACGTCGGCGTCCATTATACCGACTTTCGCGCCGTCCAAAGCGAGCGACACGGCGAGATTGACGGCGACGGTTGATTTTCCGACTCCGCCTTTGCCGCT
>DASWLV010000149.1:0-9113 GCA_036400075.1 Pyrinomonadaceae bacterium | reverse complement strand
TGATCGGCATTTTAGGGGCAATCGCCGGATTCGCGGTCGCCTTTGCCGCCGCGTTTTTGATTCAAAACGTTTTCAATCTGGCATTTGAATACAACACCGGCTGGATGCTGACGGCAATTGCTCTGGCAATCGTCGGCAGCTTAGTCGGCGCGCTCTATCCGGCGTGGCGCGCTTCGAGCCTCGACGTAGTACAAGTTTTAACAAATGAGTAAACAAATGAGTAATTAGTAATCAGTAATTAGTAATAAGTTAAAAAGCCGCTTACTTATTACTAATTACTTATTACTGATTACTCATTACTACAAGAATGAGTCAGGATTTATTGCTCGACGCGGTGCAGAATAAACCGGCGTCGAGCGGGCAGGGAATTTTACAGAAACTTTTCGCGATTTATTTTGACGGTTTGGTTTATAACCAGATTTGGGAAGACCCGCGCGTTGATTTGCAGGCTTTAAAATTGGACGCCAATGCGCGCGTTTTATCAATCGCTTCGGGCGGCTGCAACGCTTTGAATTATTTGATCGCTCAGCCTGAATCCGTGACGGCGGTTGATTTAAATCCGAATCATCTTTATCTGACCAGATTAAAAATCGCCGCGCTGCGACATTTGCCCGATTACGAATCGTTTTTCGATTTTTTCGGGCGCGCCAATGTCAAAAGCAACGTTGCCAATTATCACAAATATCTTGCGCCGAAGCTCGATGAAGACACACGCGGTTTTTGGGATAATCGAATCAATTATTTCGCCAAAGGTTTTTACAATTACGCCCGCAACGGTTATTTCCTGCGTTTCTTTCACCGCTTTGCCAAAACAATCGGCTGCAACCCAAACGATTTGACGAAAGCGACGACGCTCGCCGAACAGGAACAATTTTTCGAGAAATCGGTCGCGCCGTTTTTCGACAATTTTTTAATTAAAATCCTGAGCAAAACGCCGATTACGGTTTTCGGGCTGGGAATTCCGCCGCAGCAATTTGAAGAATTAAAACGCGACGCCGAAAATGGAATTATTGAATTAATGCGCGAACGGGTACATCGGCTCTGCGCAGGTTTTCCGATTCAGGACAATTATTTCGCGTGGCAGGCATTTACGCGCCGCTACGATACGGAAAACCGCGTCGCGATTCCAGATTATTTGAAAGAAGAAAATTATTCGCTTTTAAAAGACAATTCCCCGCGCCTGCGCGCAGAAATCGCTTCGATAATTGATTTTATCAAAGAGCAGCCCGTCGGCTCTTTCAATCGTTTCGTCTTTTTGGACGCGCAGGATTGGATGAACCCGGAAACTTTGACCGATTTGTGGACGGCGATTGCCGCGCGCGGCGGCGAAAACACGCGGATTATTTTTAGAACTGCGGGCGCGGATTCTCCGCTCGAAACCGCTTTGCCCGCTGATTTACGCGCCAAATTCGATTACGAAAAAGAATTTTCTCAGGAATTATTCAAACAAGACCGCGCGGCAATTTACGGCGGATTCCATCTTTATACTTTGAAATGAATTGGTTCGTTGTTCGTCGTTCGTTGTTCGTTGCAAAAAGCAATCTACGACGAACGACGAACAACGAACAACAAACCAATTTATGAGCGATGCCAAAGTCGCAATGGATAGAATGTACCGTTATCAGCGGCACATTTACGATTTGACCAGAAAATTTTATCTTTTGGGGCGCGACCGTTTGCTCGAAGAAATGGACGTTCAGGCGGGCGACGCCGTTCTGGAAGTCGGGTGCGGGACGGGAAGAAATTTGATCGTTCTGGCGGAAAAATTTCCGGCGGCGCGATTTTACGGTTTGGACGCGGCGCAAGTTATGCTCGACACGGCGCAAATGAAAATTGACGCTAAAGATTTGACCGAAAACATCACGCTCCGGCGCGAGTTGGCGGAAGATTTGGATTATCGCAAAACCTTCAGCCTCGACGAGCCTTTCGACGCGATTTTCTTTTCCTACTCAATCACGATGATTCCAACATGGCGTGAGGCTCTTAAAGCCGCGCTCGATAATCTCAAAGCCGGGCGCTCGATTTACATTGTGGATTTTTGGGATCAAAAAGATTTGCCCGCCTGGTTTCAGATAATTTTAAAAAACTGGCTCAAACAGTTTCACGTCCAATTCTGGGGCGATTTAATGCCGCATTTGGAAAACCTCGAACTACAAGGATTGGGCAAGCTAACGGTCAAATCCATCGCCCGCCGCTACGCTTTTCTCGCCGAATTTGAAAAGACAAAATAATCTTTCCGTAAAGCATCTTCGTTCGGTTTGATTGAATTTTATCCAATTTTTTGGAGAAAAAAGTAATTTCTAAATAACAGGCTTAATTCATATCCTGATAATAACAATATAATTGCTGGATTTGTTTAAAGGGAACAGCTTTTGCCTGTGCCCAAGCGCAACTTGGTTCTATTTTCTCCAACCCAAATTTAGTCTGAACAAGGAAGGAATACACTTTATGAGACGAAGATTACAAATTCTGCTGATTACCGTTCTATTTCTGAGCAGCTCGGTTTTCGCTCAAACATCTACAGCCTCAATTTCCGGCGTCGTAGTTGACGAAAAAGAATCGGTAATTCCGAATGCCACAGTCACGGTGCGCAACACCGATACGGGATTTACCAGAACACTTCAAACCGATGGAGAAGGTCGCTATCAATTTATCAATCTTCCAACCGGCGCCTACGAAGTCACGGTCGAAGCGGCGAGTTTCTCGAAATACGTCCAATCGGGAATTACGCTCGCGGTTAATCAAAACGGTGTGGTTGACGTTGGTTTGAAAGCGGGCGGCGTGCAGGAAGTCGTCACCGTCACAGAAAATGCCGCCGTATTGAATACGACGACGGCTGAAGTCAGCACTCGTTTTGACGAACGCCGCTTGTCAGAGCTTCCGATTTCGGCAAACCGCAACGTTTATAACGTTTTATTATCGGTTCCCGGCGTCAGCCAGCTCAGTTCCGGACAAACCACCTTCGCAAACGGCATCAGTTTTTCGTCAAACGGCGGTCGTCTGCGCTCGAACAATTTTATGATTGACGGGCAGGACATCAACGACCCGAGCTTGTCAGGCGGACAAATCGCCATCAACAACCCGGACGCAATCGGCGAAGTTCGCATTATCACCAATCAATTTTTAGCCGAATATGGGCGCAATTCCGGCGCGGTCGTCAATTTTATCGGCAAATCCGGCACAAACCAATATCACGGCTCGGCTTTTATCTTTCACAACAACGAACGGCTCAACGCTTGCAGCAATCTCGACAAACAAGCCGGTTTCTGTTATGACCCAGCATCCGGAAATCCGGCGCCGACTGATCCGGCGAGACGCCGCGCGCCGCTCAGAAAAGAAAATCAATTCGGTTTCACTTTCGGCGGACCGCTCACTTTTCTAGCTTTCGGCGAAGGCGGTCCCACCGTTTGGAAAGGAACCGACCGCACGTTTTTCTTCGGCGACTATCAACGATGGACTGATCGGCAATCCTTGTCCGGTTTTACGCTCAACGGCGCGCCCACTGAAGCCGGACGTGCAGTGTTGCAGCAATTCGCGAATCGCCCGCAAGTCGCGGCGCTGCTGCAATATTTACCCGCCGGAGCTCCGAACGGACAATCCAGAAGCTTTACCCTTAACGGGCAAACTTATACAGTTCCGGTTGGCAACATCACCGGATCTTCTACGTACAAATTTGATTCCGATCAAGGCTCATTCAGAATTGACCACCGCTTTAACGACAATAATTTACTGTACGGACGTTACCGCTTTGATTCCAACGAATCTTCGGGCACAGGACAAGCGACGCCGCCCGGATTGACCACGGTCGTTCCGACGAAAACGAAAGCCGCGACGCTCGTACTGAACAGCGTTTTGTCGAGCAGAATATCCAATGAAGCGCGCCTCGCCTGGTCGCGGTTCGATTCTGTAACGACTGCTTCCGATCCATCTTCAGAGGCGATTCCGTCAATCGAGATTACCGATTTTGGGCTAACAGGCTTTAACGCCGCCGCCAGCCGCACGGCAATCGGTTTAGCGGTTAATCTGCCGCAGTTTCGCATCAATGACACTTATCAGATTACAGACGCTCTTTCATATACGACAGGCAATCACAATCTGAAATTCGGAGTTGATTTGCGCCGTCTCGACGTAAAGAGCTTTTTCGTCCCGACGACGCGTGGTCGCCTTGCTTACGACACGTTACAAAACTTTATTCTTGACCAAGCAACGACGGCAACCATCAACGCTCCGCTCCGCGGCGGCGATATTATCAATTTTTACCGCTGGCACGAGTTTTTCACTTATGCTCAGGATCAGTGGCGCATCACTCCGAATTTCACTTTGACGCTCGGACTTCGCTACGAATATCCCGGCGATTCTTTCAGCTATCTGAAGGAAACCAACGAGCGCGTTCTCGCCGCAAACGGCAACAACCCGGATTTTGCGCTCACGCCCAGACCGGGAATTGATAAAAACAACTTTATGCCGCGCATCGGTTTTAACTGGAATCCGCGCTTCAGCGATAGCGGAATTCTCGGCTTTATCACCGGCGGCGACAAATTGGTTTTGCGAGGCGGCTATTCGCGCACTTACGACGCAAACTACATCAACCTGAATTTAAACGTCGCCGGCGGTTTTCCGTATTTGTATTCAGCCACCTTTGCAAATACAATTCCCGGAACCCCGGCGCTTGTTCCGAATGCATTTACCAGCATCCGAAATTTTACCGTCCCGACCAACATTACGAACGCGAATCAGTTGACTCGAACCGTTGTCGCGGAAGATTTTCGCGCTCCGTCAACCGATCAATTTTCGTTTGAAGTCCAGCGTGAATTAAACGCCGACACAGTAGTTACAGTCGGTTATGTCGGAACTCAGGGAAGAGGATTGTTCCAGACGATTGACGGCAATCCGCGCACGCGCTGCGCCACGCCTCCGTGCCCGCGCGTTGACCCGACACGCGGAGTTATTCGCCTGCGCGCCAATCAAGCCGAATCGAGCTACAACGCGCTGCAAGCCACTCTGACAAAACGTTTGAGCAATAATTTCAGCGCCGGACTTAACTATACCTGGAGCACATTTATTGACACGGCTTCGGAAACTTTTAATCCGTCAAACGCGGAAGTCGCGGTGGCGCAGGATTCATTTAATCTCGATGCCGACCGCGCGCGTTCGAGCTTTGACCGCCCGCATCGTTTTTCGGGCAATTTCGTTTACGAATTGCCGTTTTTCCAGGAACAGAGAGGAGCTGTGGGCAGAATTCTCGGCGGTTTTCAGGTCAATTCATTCTTTACCATTCAAAGCGGAGCACCGTTTACGGTTCTCAATGGATCTGATCCGGCTAGCGCTTTGAACGGTATTTCCGGGCTGGTAGGTGAGGCGATTCGTCCGAATTTAGCTTCGAATCTGGATTTATCCAGTATGACGATACCGGAAATTTTGTCCAAATGCGGAGCGCCAATTACGTTTCCAGCCAACTTGGTTAATAACTGCCCGGCACTTTTTACGCGGATCACCGCCGCTCAAGTCGTCGGAAACGCGGGTCGCAACATTTTGCGGGCGCAACGTTTAACGCTGGTTGATTTCGGAATAATCAAAAATACAAAAATTGCCGAAAACGTCCGCTTCCAGCTTCGTGCCGACATGTTCAACGTCTTGAATCACCGCAATTTCGGTGTTCCCGAAGGGCGCGTTAATGCGACGGGCTTCCTCAACCAATGGGCGACCAACGGCGGTAACCGCCGCATCGTTCTTGGTGCAAGATTGGTTTTTTAGAGCGGTTATGGAATCAGTGTACGGCAGCAACGAAGTGAACAGTACCGCGAACGGTAGTGAGCGGGTCAATTAACAAACCCGCTCACTACCGTTCGCGGTACTGAATCCTACATCCAAGCCTGCATTACTCTAATTCACTCCTTTAAGTTTCAAATAATAAAAGACGGCGGAAGAATTCGATCTTCCCGCCGTCTTTTATTATTTGAAATTTGTTATCTGAAAACCTTTTGTTCAGTTTTAAAAAACGCGATGATAAAAAGCGTTCCTAAAATCATATCAATTATCGCAGCGCCGAACATCGGAACGGCAAGGCGGTTTTGGAGAAACAAAATTACGGCGGCGATTCCGAAGCTGAATTTTTCAATCATCGCAGGAATCATTGCGGCGCGATAGCGTACGGGATTGCGCGCGATGATTAAAAATAAAACTTGAAATGCAAGCGCGACGCCGATGAAACCGTAATAATATTCGGGATGCGTGATGGCGGGCGGAAAATCGCGCCCGTTTTTTTCTTCCCAAAAATATTGCGGAGCGAGCACGATTAAGCCGTAAACGCCCGCAATGTAAAAAACTGTCCTGGCAAATTTCATTTCAGTACAATACCGATGGCAGGAAAGCGCCTTTCGGCTCTTCGTAAGCGCCCATTGCCATCAATGACATCGGTTTGACGACTCTCATTTTCTTGCTCAAACACCAGCGGAAAAGCGATGCCTGGCGCGTCGGGAGCAAAAAGGAAAGGGGTTGATAGGTTAAATTCGCCGCACCGAGCAGGACGGCGTGCAGATCGGCTTCGGTTTCCGCGACCGCGTGATTAGCCTGCCAAAAGTTCGGAGCCGAAGCATAAGCGACAATCCGGTCGTCGCGCAGTGCAACGAAGCTTTGAAATATTTGCGAGTTCTGCCCGATGTCGTGAAGTCGGGAAAATCCGTGAATCTGGCGATGCAGGCTGTCGCAATCGGGGAAATCTGATTCGTCCATTCGCCGGACTTCGTAACCCGATGCGGCTTCGCCCTCGATTTTGCCCGCAATCAAAACGAGCGGTTCTTTAATATCAAAACCGAGCGCGGTGTAAAGCGACATCGAAACGGTGTTAAAAGCGTCCTGCACCAATCTAATTCCGGGCGCTCGCAATCCGCGTTCGATGACGGCTTCCATCAATTTTCGTCCGACACCGCTCGCCTGCGCGTTCGGATCAATTGTAATCGGACCAACGCCCGCGATTTCGTTTCCTTCGTGGAGAAAGTTTGAACCGATGATTTTGCCGTTTTGTTCGGTGACAACGCCCCACACAGTCGGGTCGCCGCAGCACCAGTTGGCGACGCTCATTGCGTGGTCGAGTGTTGGAAAATCGTAGGGGAAATTGTGCCGGTCGGCGATGCCGTCAAACGCGGCTTTGATAATCGGCGCGATTTGCCCGGCGTCGGCTGGCGCTGCCGGGCGAAGTTGAATGCTCATTATTTTGCCTCCTGATTTGAATGATTTAAAGCGCATTTTCGCTTTACGCCAAACATTTAATTTCTGTTTTCTTAAATTCGGTGCGAGCTGAAAATCTAACACAATTTTTGACGCGGCGGACAACCGCGATGCGTCGGCGTTTTATTTTTTGCGCAAAGCGTTTCAGAGATTTATCTTTGTTCATTTTCTTCGCCTCTTTTCGCTGTAAAAATCTTCTCTAACATTTAACGCGGAAAAAAGAGCCGGAAAGTATCAACCGATTTTGCCGGAGCGAGCGTTCCCAATTTGTTTGCGCTGGCAAAGCCTTTTTAATAAAGGGCTTGATTTTATTTGGAAATGATTTATACTCCACTTTCTACAAGTCGCTCGGTTCATCAATGCAATCACAATTGAAATTTGAATTTGGACAATTTGTTCTCGTCTCGTTATGCATTTTGCCGAATACCGCCGACGACTTTATTTCTTAGTTTAAAGAGAAAAGGAAGTACCTCTATGCCCGTTATTTTTACCGTTAATCGTAAGAGATTCAATCTTTCGCTGCTTGCTTTAACCGTTATCATTTTTGCCTTTGTTTTCGGAGCGGCGAAAACGGCGGCTCATTCTGAAAACGACGCTTTTATTCCCAGCGCCGATACTGCCGCACCGCAGCAAACTTTTACCGTCAATAGAACCGATGATGCGCCCGACGCGAATACGGGTGATAACATTTGCGACGTTGATTTAGCAGCGTCCGGTCAGCAATGCACTTTGAGAGCCGCCGTCGCGCAATCAAACGTTACGGCGGGAGCTGATACGATTAGTTTTTCGCTTCCCGACGCATCTGTCATTAATTTAACCGCCGGCGCGCTTTTGGTAAATCAAAGCGTTGAGATTAGAGGTTCCGGCGCGAGAAACTTAACCGTTCAGCGAAGCACCGGTCAGGCGGTTCCGGTTTTTAATATATTTAATGTCGTCGGTCCGGCTTATAATTCTACTGAAACAATAACCGTCGGCATTTCCGGTTTGACAATGGCTAACGGCAGCGCAAATTCCGGCGGCGGTATCAACAGTTTCGGAGCCGTTACGCTTAATCTCACCGAAGTCACGCTCAGAAACAATCGAGGAAATAACGGCGGCGCCATTTTCAACGCGGGAAACGCTTTGAACATTCTACGCTCGACGTTAAATAACAACACCGTCGCCAGTTCAGGCGGAGCGATTTACAACTCTTACGGCGCCGTTAACATCGCCAATTCGACAATTGCGAACAATTCGGCAACAGACAGCGGCGGCGGCTTATTTAACAGCAACGACGGTGTCAACAATAATGTTTTAACGTTAAATAACGTCACAATCAGCAATAATGAAGCCGCCACGGGCGGCGGCGTGACGAACCGCAAAACGGCGTTCGTCCGAAACACGATTATCGCAGGTAATACGGCGCGCCAAGACCCGGACGTTGAAGGAACTGCAAGTTTTATTTCGCTCGGCAACAATTTAATCGGAAAATCCGATTTTTCCGTCGGATTTTTCAACGGCATAGGCGGCGATATAGTCGGAACGACCGCGATGCCGGTCAATCCTTTGCTCGATCCGCTCCGAAACAACGGCGGACCGACCGACACGATGGCTTTGCTCCCCGCCAGCCCGGCGGTAGATGCGGGAAACGATTGCGTTGTCAACGCCATTTGCCCTCTCAGCAATCCTCCCGTTCCGCTGCTGACGGATCAGAGAGACGCGCTTTTTTCCAGATCCGTCGGAAATTCCGTTGATATTGGAGCGTATGAATTAAACGTTCCCGAACCCGTCATCACATCAATCTCTCCGGCTCGAATTGCGGCGGGCAGCAATGCTTTCGAGATTGTTGTCACCGGTAGCGGTTTTGTCAACGGCTCGATCGTGCAATGGGCTGGAGAAAACAGACC
>DASWLV010000148.1:0-14971 GCA_036400075.1 Pyrinomonadaceae bacterium | reverse complement strand
CGTTCAAGACAAACGGCGTCCAAATTTGGTCTTTGCTGGTTTTTTTCAAAAAAGCGTCACCGCGCAAACCCGCTTCCCATTTCGCTAAATCGGCAATGGTCGAAACGATTGCGCCCGCCGCAAAAAGGTCTGTCAAATCCCAATCACGCCCGGTCAGGCGATTGTTTTCCCATTCGTAACCGTCGGCGCGGTTTTTAACGATAAACTGCGGATCGCGGTCGGCGGTCGAATTCATTCCGAGCGGTTTGAAAATGCGGTCGCGCAAAAAATCCCAATACGATTTACCGCTCGCCGATTCGATGATAAAACCCAAAAGATTGTAGCCGGTGTTGCTGTAAATCCAACGCTCGCCCGGTTCAAATTCGAGCGGAATTGCTCCAACGGCTTTGATAAAATCGTCGCGTTTCATTCTTTTAATCAGCGCAAAACCCGACAAACCTGTGTAATTTTTAATCCCGGATGTGTGCGTCAGCAGATTTCTGACCGTAACTTTGTTCCAGCTTTCCGGCGTATTTGGTAGATATTTCGAGATTTTTTCATCGAGATTTATTTTGCCTTCTTCAACCAGCAACATTACGGCGGCAGCAGTGATTTGCTTGGAAACCGAGCCGATTTCAAAAACCGTGTCTTTTGTTGCGGGAACGTTTAATTCGACGTTTGCCAAGCCGTAAGCTTCGATTTTGACGGCTTTGCCAGCCCGCACGACGGCGAGCGCGGCAGCGGGAATGTGCCGCTCGTTCATTTGCGCGCGAACATAATCGTCAATTTTGTCGGCGCGAATCGGCGGCGAAAAGCAAAATAATGCAAGCAAAAGCAGCAGGAAAAAACGCGAAAAAGTGGATTTCAACATCATAAATTACAAATACAAAGCCGCGCATTCTGAACAAATGCACGGCAACTTTTACGACGCTTTTCCTGTCGTGTCAAGCGGCGGCGGTAGAATATTTATTGAAGTAAACGGATAAAAAATTTATCCAGCAAAAAAGAAGTCGAATCTTGACAAAAAAGTAAGGTTTGCTAAAATCTATTTGTGAGAACTTTTACAAGGAACGCTTGGTAAACGAAAAATGAAAATTTCGGCGCAGGAAGAATACGGTTTGCGGTGTCTGGTTCAGCTTGCTTCGCTGCCGCCGGGCGAGAGCTTGACACTTAATCAAATCGCTGAGCGCGAAGGAATTTCCGGCGCAAACGCCGGAAAGCTGATGTGGCTTTTGAGCAAAGCCGATTTGGTGCATTCAACGCGCGGGACGAAAGGCGGTTACACTCTCGCGCGTCCTGCGGAAGAAATTCTGTTGAGCGACGTGATTAAAATTTTGGACGCCGACGCGGTTGAAAATCATTGTCAGAGCTACACGGGCGTTCTTGACGTTTGCGTTCACACGGGCGATTGCGGGATTCGCCCGGTCATTTTGGGCTTGCACGAAATTGTGCATCAGGCTTTGTCGAAAATCACTCTGGCGCAGCTCGTCGGCGAAGAGCGCAAAGTGAACGAAACTTTTTATCGAATTCAAAAATTAACTCAAAAAGTCGTCGTTTAAACGAAAGCGGCTTTGAACCTTGAACTTGGAACTTTTAAAAAAATGAGTACAGCAGTTGAGCTTTTAGCAAACAGAGAATACAAATACGGATTTGTCACCGATATTGAATCGGACTCGATTCCGAAAGGTTTATCCGAAGACACCGTGCGGCTGATTTCCAAAAAGAAAAACGAGCCGGAATGGATGCTCGAATTTCGTCTCAAGGCGTTTCGTCAATGGCTGACGATGAAAGAGCCGAATTATTGGGCGAATTTTAAATATCCGAAAATTGATTATCAGGATATTACTTATTATTCCGCGCCGAAACAAAAAGATCTGAAAAAATCGCTTGACGAAGTTGACCCGGAGCTGCTTAGAACATTTGAAAAGCTCGGAATTCCTTTGACCGAGCAAAAAATGCTGGCAAACGTCGCGGTTGACGCCGTGTTCGATTCGGTTTCGGTTGCCACGACTTACAGGAAAAAACTGTACGAAGCCGGCGTAATTTTCTGTTCCTTTTCAGAAGCGCTTAAAGATTATCCCGAACTTATCAAAAAATATCTGGGTTCGGTCGTTCCCGTAGGCGACAACTATTTCGCGGCTTTAAACAGCGCCGTTTTTTCCGACGGTTCTTTCGTTTTTATTCCGAAAGGCGTCAAATGCCCGATGGAGCTTTCGACGTATTTCCGAATCAACAACGCGGAAAGCGGACAGTTTGAGCGGACGCTGATTGTCGCCGAAGAAGGCGCTTCGGTCGCTTATAATGAAGGCTGCACCGCGCCGCAGTTTAGCAAAAATCAGCTTCACGCGGCGGTTGTCGAACTCATCGCTTTGGACGACGCCGAAATCAAATATTCGACCGTTCAAAACTGGTATGCCGGAAACGAAGAAGGCGTTGGCGGTATTTACAATTTTGTGACGAAACGGGGCGCTTGTCGCGGCAAAAACTCGAAAATTTCGTGGACGCAGGTTGAAACTGGCTCAGCGATTACGTGGAAATATCCGTCGGTGATTTTGCAGGGCGACAATTCAATCGGCGAATTTTACTCGGTCGCGCTGACGAACAACGCGCAGATTGCCGACACCGGAACAAAGATGATTCATCTCGGCAAAAACACCAGATCAACGATTGTCTCGAAAGGGATTTCCGCCGGAAAATCGAATAACAGCTATCGCGGTTTGGTCAAAGTCATGCCGAAAGCCGAAGGCGCGCGCAATTATACGCAATGCGA
Organism: Pyrinomonadaceae bacterium; assembly: GCA_036400075.1. Taxonomy (GTDB): domain Bacteria; phylum Acidobacteriota; class Blastocatellia; order Pyrinomonadales; family Pyrinomonadaceae; genus JALZCH01. The sequence goes on along the minus strand of DASWLV010000148.1, from coordinate 12,222 downwards.
TTCGATGCTAATCGGCGACCGTAGCTCGGCAAATACGTTTCCGTATATCGAAGTGATGAACAACACGGCAAAAGTCGAACACGAGGCGACGACTTCGCGTATTTCCGAAGAGCAGTTGTTTTATTTACAACAGCGCGGTTTGTCGCAGGAAGATTCGGTTTCGCTGATTATCAACGGTTTTTGTAAAGAAGTATTCCGCGAATTGCCGATGGAATACGCGGTCGAAGCGCAGAAGCTTTTAGGCTTGAAATTGGAAAACAGCGTCGGTTAAGGCGAGGCAAACCGCAAACAACAATTAAAGGAGAATCGTGCATTATGCATTGTCCTAATTGCGGATCGCGAAATAAAAAGCACCAAAATTATTGTCGTTATTGCGGTTTGCATTTGCCCGATATTGAAAAACTGTTTTTGAGTCAGTTGGTTTTCGGTGAAGATACGAAACAACTGAAAAAATTGAGAAGCGCCGGAAAGCTGATTGATTACGTTCAAATTTTACTGATTTTTTTATTCGCTTTGGGGATTTTCAAGATTGCTACTACGGATTTTGACGGCGGCAAAGATTTGGTCAATCTCAGTGTGGTGTCTTTTATGTTATCGCTGGCGGCTAATGGAGTTCTCAAATACTTTCAGCGCCAAAGTTTGAAAACAAACAGGCGCGATGTCATAACAAGCGCCGAAGACGGAAAGTTTGAAGCGCGGGAAACTGTCAGGTTGATTGAAGAAAAACCATTTTATCCGGTTCCGAGCGTAACCGATGCGTCAACCGAATTACTTTTTGTTGACAATAAATCCAATAGATCGGAATGAGATTTTTGGAAAACAAGATTTAGAAACGATTGCAGAAACTTTTGGAATTGAAACTTGAGGAGAGCGCTGGTTAGTGGAAATTGTGTTATTTGACTCGCTCGGATGGATAGGCGCGATTTTGCTTCTGTTGGCTTACGCGCTGGTTTCTTTTAAAAAGGTTGCTGCCGATTCGCAAACTTATCAATGGCTGAACGTGACGGCGAGCGTTTTGCTGGCGATTAATACGCTTTACCATCAGGCTTATCCGTCGAGCTTTGTCAATATTACATGGACGTTTATTGCGGTTTTCGCCATTTGGACGATTAGAAGAAAATATGCAAAAAGTGCAGATTAAAAATGCGCCTGAACCGAAAGGACATTATTCGCCAGCCGTTGTGCATAACGGCTTAATTTTTGTGTCGGGACAATTGCCGCGAGACGCCGTAACGGGCGAAGTGGAAACCGGGGCAATCGAGGCGCAGACGGAGCTTGCTTTGCGAAACGTCGAACAGATTTTATTGGAAGCCGGAAGCGATTTGAATCACGTTTTGCAAATGACGATTTACGTTTCCGAGATGGAGCTGTGGGACAAAGTAAACGAAACCTACGCGCGAATTTTGGGAGAACACAAACCTGCGCGGGCGATTGTACCGGTCAAAGATTTGCACTTCGGGACGAAAATCGAAATTCAGGCAATTGCGGCGGTGAAAGATTAGAGAATGCAGTATTACGGAATTGATTGGCTGGCGACCGTTTGCGGGCTTTCGGCGGTTTATTTGCTTGGGAACAAAAATAAGCTCGGTTTTATTTTGTTTATGTTCGGAAGCCTGAGTTGGGCGGTTGTCGGCTTTCTGATCGCCAGCATAGCAATGACCGTCGGCAGCTTGATATTTTTCGCTCTGCATTTGCGCGGGTTTTTGAGTTGGAGAAAAACCGAAAATTAAGGGGAATTTTAGAAAATGTTATTAGAAGTAAAAGATTTACACGCGGGGATTGAAAACAAAGAGATTTTAAAAGGGCTTTCGCTCTCGATTAACAAAGGCGAAGTCCACGCGATTATGGGACCGAACGGTTCCGGCAAATCAACTTTGTCGAAAGTTTTAGCCGGACATCCGACTTACGAAGTGATTTCGGGCGAAGTATTGTTTGAAGGCAAAGATTTATTGGAATTAGAACCTGACGAGCGCGCCCGCGAGGGCATTTTTATGGCGTTTCAATATCCGGTCGAAGTTCCGGGCGTCACGAATTCGCAGTTTTTGCGGCTCGCTTATAACGAGAAAATGAAGCATTTCGGGCAGGAGGAATTAGATCCGCTCGAATTTAACGATTATCTCAAAGAAAAAATGAAAATCGTCGGAATGCCGACCGAGTTTATCAATCGCGGCGTTAACGAAGGATTTTCCGGCGGCGAAAAGAAACGTAACGAGATTTTACAAATGGCGGTTCTCGAACCGAAGCTCGCGGTTTTGGACGAAACCGATTCCGGCTTGGACATTGATGCGCTCAGAATTGTCGCCGAAGGCGTCAATAAATTACGCAATTCGGAAAACGCGATTATTCTCGTCACGCACTATCAACGATTGTTGAATTATATCGAACCGGATTTTGTTCACGTTCTGGCTGGCGGGCGAATCGTTAAAGAAGGCGGCAAAGAGCTTGCTCTGGAGCTTGAAGAAAAAGGCTACGATTGGATTAAAACTGCTGCGGCATAAGGAGAAAATGAGAAAATGACTTCACAAAAAACGGCAGTTGAAAATAATTACTCGGCGGCTTTTCGCCAAATTTTAGAAACGACCGGCAGCGAAGCCTCGTGGCTGAGAATGCTCCGCGAAAACGCGATTGACCATTTCCGCGAAACCGGCTTTCCGACTGTTAAACAGGAAGAGTGGAAATATACGAACGTCGCGCCGTTCGTTAAGGACGAGTTTGAGATTCGCACGAATTTGAGTGGCGATGAAAGCGAAATTGCCGAAAACGTTTTATACGCTGCGGAATCGGAAAACAGCACGCTCGTTTTTCAGAACGGCGTTTTTATGTCCGAAAAGTCTTCAACCAAAGCGTTGTCCGAATGTTTCGCTGCGACAAGCTTGCAGGAAGTTTTGGCGAATGAAAAATACGGCGAGGTTTTTCGCCAATATTACGCGCGGCTCATCGCGTCCGAGCAAAACGGCTTTACGGCTTTGAATACGGCTTTTGCCGCTCACGGCGCGTTTTTGTTCGTACCGAAAAACGTCAAAATCGAAGCGCCGATTCATCTGCTTTTTCATTCGAGTTCGGCGGAAACGGCGCTTGCCACATTCCCGCGCGTTTTTGTTTTTCTCGAAACCAGTGCCGAAGCGACTTTGATCGAACATTACTCGCGAGCTTCGGAAAATAAATATTTGACGGATTCGGTCGCGGAAATTGTTTTGGAAGATAACGCGCGCTTGACGCATTACCGCGTCCAGCGCGAAAGCCATGCCGCTCTGCACGTCGGCTCAACAGGCGTGACTTTACGGCGCGATTCGTTTTACGACACGACCAATCTAAATTTCGGCTCGGCGCTCGCCCGCCACGACATCAGCGTAAAATTTAACGCCGAAGGCGCGGAATGTTTTGTTGATGGGCTGTATATGATCGGCGACACGCAGCACGCCGACACTCATTCGACAATCGAGCATCTGGTTAAAAACTGCAAATCGAATCAAACGTACAAAGGCGTTTTGAACGGGAAATCGCATGCAGTCTTTAACGGTAAAGTTTTCGTCGCCGAAGGCGCGTCCGGCACGGACGGTTACCAATCGAACAAAAATCTGTTGCTTTCAAACGACGCCCGCGTTGATACGAAACCGCAGCTCGAAATCTTCAATGACGACGTGAAATGCTCGCACGGCGCGACCGTCGGGCAGCTCGAAGAAGAAGAATTGTTTTATTTGCTCTCGCGCGGTTTAAACGAAACTTTGGCGCGAAATCTTCTGACTTATGGTTTTGCCGAAGAAGTTATCAACAAAATCAAAATCGAATCAATCAAAAAGCAGTTGGACGAAGCGGTTTTGAATCGTTTGGACGCGAAGATTTTGAAGGATTAATTATGGGTTTGACTTATATTGAAGGAAAAGTGATTGGGAACGGCGACGTTTCGGAAACAGTCAGCTTTTTAGTTGATAGCGGGGCAAACTATACACTTTTGTCGAAAGATATTTGGGAGAAACTCGGATTAAAAGCAAAAAAAACTCTTAGTTTTACATTAGCCGACGGAACCAAAATCGAGCGCGCGGTTTCAGAGTGCCGCCTTGAAATTCTCGGGGAAGATTTTCACACGCCGGTAATTCTTGGAGAAGAAGGCGATGAACCGCTGCTCGGCGCGGTAACGCTGGAAATTCTCGGAGTTGTTTTGAATCCGTTTAATCGAACATTGCAGCCGATGCGAATGATGTTGGCTTAACAAAGGTTAGAAATTATGGCAACGCCAGAAAAAGTTTTACAAAAAATGAGCAATTGGGATGTGGAAAAAATCAGACAGGACTTTCCGGTTTTGTCGCAAACGGTAAACGGTAAACCGCTCGTTTATCTCGACAACGCAGTTTGAATATAAAGAGGTGCGGAATATGGGCGAAGTTTTGACGATGGAAGAAATCGAAAAAATATTTGACGGCGAATGGGTTTTAATCGAAGACGTTGAAACAAACGAGAGGCTGGAGATTCTGCGCGGCAAAGTTATTTATCATGGGAAGGATAAAAATGAGCTGCACCGGAAGGCAATGGGAACTAAATCGAAACATTTTGCCTCGCTCTTTATCGGTAGACCCGATCCGAAAATGGAATTTTTGCTGGGTTTTGAAACAGCATAGATTTATGAAATTTTCGTTCGAGCCGGAATACGGATTGGTTTATGTGCGCGTCAAGATTGTTTGCGGCGAAAGAGATCTGATTCTAAATCTGGCGCTCGATACGGGAGCAAGCGCAACAATGATCTCCGCCAAAAGATTGGCTGAAGTCGGTTATGATTTGGATAAACCGGAAGATGAAATTTATATCACAACGGGAAGCGGCTTGATATTCGTACCGAAAATTACGATTGAAAAATTAATGGCTTTAGGAGAAACCAAAGCAACTTTCACCGTCATTGCACACGATTTGCCACCGACCGCTAGCGTTGACGGAGTTTTGGGCTTGGATTTTTTGCGCGGTCACGTTTTAAACATTGATTTTAAAATCGGCGAAATCACTTTTGAATAAAAAATTATGGCAACGCCAGAAAAAGTTTTACAAAAAATGAGCAATTGGGATGTGGAAAAAATCAGACAGGACTTTCCGGTTTTGTCGCAAACGGTAAACGGTAAACCGCTCGTTTATCTCGACAACGCGGCTTCGTCGCAAGTGCCGCAGGTCGTGATTGATCGCGGCGCGAAGTATCTGCGCGAAGAACACTCGAATATTCATCGCGGCGTGCATTATCTCTCACAGCACGCGACGACAGCCTATGAAGCGGCGCGCGAAAAGGTGCGAAAATTTATCGACGCACGCGAAGCCAAAGAATGCATTTTCGTGCGCGGCTGCACGGAAGGCGTCAATTTGGTGGCGAGTTCATACGGACGCAAATTCGTCGGCGAAGGCGATGAAATTATCATTTCGCAGATGGAGCATCACGCCAATATTATTCCGTGGCAAATGCTGGCGGAAGAAAAAGGCGCGCACCTGAAAATCATTCCGATGAACGAACGCGGCGAGCTGATTTTGGAAGAATACGAAAATCTGCTCAATGAGCGAACGCGCATTGTCGCCGTTTCGCACGTTTCAAATTCTCTCGGAACAATTAATCCAATCAAGGAAATGATTGCGACGGCGCATAAATTCGGCGTTCCGGTTTTTGTGGACGGAGCGCAAAGCGTACCGCATTTTCCGGTTGACGTGCAGGATTTGGACGCGGATTTCTTTACGTTTTCCGGTCACAAAATGTACGCGCCGACGGGCAGCGGCGTGCTTTACGGCAAGCGCGAATGGTTGGACAAAATGCCGCCGTATCAAACCGGCGGCGGGATGATTCGCACCGTCACCTTCGAGAAAACGACGTTTGCGCCGATTCCCGAAAAATTTGAAGCCGGAACTCCTGCAATCGCCGCCAACATCGGACTCGGCGCGGCGATTGATTATTTAAATTCGATTGATTTGGCAAAAGCCGCCGAATACGAACACGAGCTTTTGGAATACGCGACCGAAAAACTTTCGGCAATCGAAGGCGTCCGCATTATCGGCACGGCGCGGGAAAAAGCCTCGGTTCTATCTTTCACAATCGAAGACGCGCACCCACACGATGTCGGCACGATTTTAGACCAGTCGGGAATTGCCGTCCGCGCCGGACATCATTGCGCGCAGCCTGTGATGCAGTTTTTCAAAGTGCCCGCGACGGCGCGCGCTTCGTTTGCTTTTTACAATACAAAAGAAGAAGTTGACGCGCTCGCAAAGGCGGTGGAAAAAGTGATTGAAGTTTTCGCGTGAATTGGTTGTAAAAATGTCAGATAAATTATGGTCGCTGAATATACGACCGCTTGATATGTACAGTATTGAAAATGATAAAGAATATGATGGATGAGGAGAGCTTTGACAAATTAAGATTGGAAATATCCGTAAAAGCAAAAAATGGATTGGATTTCATTCTTTCAGCCGCTGTCACGTGGCTAGTTATCAGTTTCATTTGGACTCTGCCATATTCCTCTTATAACAAATCCGTTCTAACACTTATCAGCAGCAGCATACTGTTGCCGCTGGCGCTATTATTGTCTAAAGTATTAAAAACTAGCTGGACAATACAATCTAACCCGCTGCAACCTTTAGGACTTTGGCTGAATTTCGCACAACTGTTTTATTTTCCGATTCTAATTTTTTTGTTGCTCAAAATGCCGGACTATTTTGTAATGGGTTTAGCAATCATTACCGGAGCGCACTTTCTTCCTTATGCTTGGTTTTATAAAACTAATTCATACGCGATAATAGCGGGAATAATATCTCTCGGAGCAGTACTGATTTCATTAAACATAACAACTGAAAAAATGTATATCGTTCCTTTGTTTACAAGTTTCTCGCTGATGATTTTGGCAATATTACTTTATTTTTCTTATAAAAAAGCCAAACGCCAATAAGCTGATGATAAAACTGTTATAGCGACAGTTTGGTAAAGTGACGATTAACGGTTTTTAACTTGAATTTTAAAACACGCGTGGTGAAGTTGACGCGCTCGCCAAAGCGGTGGAAAAAGTGATTGAAGTATTTGCATAAAATAAAGAAATGTCAGATTTAAGCGAACTTTATCAGCAGGTTATCCTTGACCACAACAAAAAGCCGCGCAATTTCCGCGAGCTGGAAACGGCGAATTATAAAGCGGACGGGCAAAATCCGCTGTGCGGAGATCAATTGACTGTCTTTCTCGAAATGGAAAACGACGCGGTCAAAGATGTGGCGTTTGTCGGTTCGGGCTGTGCAATTTCAAAAGCGTCGGCTTCGATGATGACGCAAGCGGTCAAAGGCAAAACAAAAGCGGAAATCGAAACGATTTTTGAAGAATTCGGGCGAATGGTGCGCGGCGAAATGGACGAAGAAACGGAAGAAAATCATCTCGGAAAACTCAAAATCTTTGCGGGTGTGCGCGAGTTCCCCGCGCGCGTTAAATGCGCTTCTTTAAGCTGGCACACGGTTCACGCCGCTTTGAACGAAGAAACTGTGGTTTCGACCGAGTAACTTACAGAATAATTTCAATGAAAAGATTGGCAGTTTTGCTGCAAAAAATTTTACCGCCCGTTTGGTGCGGGATGGTTTTGGCAATCGCAGTTGAAGCGCCGCTTAAATTTAAAGCTCCCGGAATCACCAGAGAATTGGGTTTGGGCATCGGAAAGCTGGTTTTTTCCGCGCTCAACACCGCCGAGTTGGCGATGGCGGCGGTTTTAGCCGCTGCGATTTTTGCCTTTTCAAGCGCCAAAATCGCGCGTTTTGTTTTTGGCGTAATAGCTGTGATTTTGCTGGTTCAAACTTTCTGGCTGATTCCTGTTTTGATGAATCGAGCCGACATTATCATCTCCGGCGAAACGTTGCCGGATTCTTCGATTCATATTTTTTACATCATTTTTGAAGCCGCCAAAGTGATTTTGCTTTTGACTTTAACGGTTTTATTGCAATGGGGAGACTGGTCGAAAACAGAAGGAATTTGAAGTTACAGTTATTTACTGCAAAAAAGGCTTGAGTTTTTAAAACTCAAGCCTTTTTGCGTTGGTTTTGAATCAAAACCGCGCTGTTTAGTTCAGGGGAAAATATCCCGGCATATTCAATCGCAGAATCGCCGCTACTGATTGCTGCATTTGGCTGCCGGTTTCGATTTTTGCTTTCTGCCTGTTCTGCTGCACCGCCGGCATCCAACTGCCGTTGACATCTCCGACCAGGATGGCTTCATAGTCCTGACCCGTCTGCGAACTGAGAAGCGGCGAATATGTCCGGTTCGGGGGAACAAACTTCCAGGTTCCTGTTTGACCCGTGTTGGCATTCGGTCCTCCGGCAGCCAAATATCTCAAAATCAGAGTTGCATCAAACGGAGTGATGTTTCCGTCGCCGCTTGTGTCGGCGGCAATTTGTTGATTTGCATTCAAGGCATTTGGTCCCTGTCCGTTAGCTGCGATATGACGAAGAATCATCGTCGCGTCAAACGGAGAAATAGCACCGTTCACATCTCCGCTTTTTGACGGTGTTACGGTGTATGTCCCGCCCGGTACTAAGTTATCGAGTTGATAATTACCCGTCGTATCCGTCGTATCAGACTCTGTAGTTGGACCTACAGCAGTTACCAGCACATTGGCAACAGGCTTCGCAGGATCGTTTGACGGTAATCCGTAATTAACTTTTCCAGATATGCTGAAGCCTCCTCCTGCGGCAGTCACGAGGGCTTGTCCCGAAAATTCGGACGTGTCGCCGATTGCCTGCGCCGAACCGGCGGTCGTGGTTGCCGTCGCGGTGATGAATTGTCCGGCTGACAGTGACAACGGCGCCGAGCTAAAGCCAAATACCGCATTACCGCCGGAATCGGTCGTAGTTGTGGTCGAACCGATGTATGTTCTGCCTTCGCTGTTTGCACCGTCAACGGCGGTGTTGCTGTAAAAATCAATTCTAAAGGTCGTATTCGGCGTGCTGTTCAAAGTACCCGTGACGTTGCCGCTGGTGAGGGCTGAAGTAATAACCGGAAAATTTTGCAAATTGTTCGGTCCGGTGTCAGGGTCTCCGGCGTCGTTTGCCGTTGCGCCGGGCGCGCCGAGGTCAATTCCGATTCCGGCATTGTTAAAAATCGAATTGCCGTGAATCGAATTGCCTACGCCCGCCGTTTGGTCAACGTAAACTCCGGCTCTCGCGCTGAGCGAATTAGCGTCGCCGTTATTGGCGATTAAGTTGCACGAATTATCGCAAGCGCCCGGCGTCACGCCCGCACCGCCAATCGTGTTGCTCGCTGCGGTGTTGGAAATTTGAACTCCGTTGTCGCGGTTGGCGAGGGCTGTCGTACCGTTTGCCGCAACGCCGATATAATTTCCGGCGATTATATTGCCGGTTGCTAAAGTTGTTCCGATGGAAACGCCGTTTGCTTTGTTGCCGGAAATCACGTTTCGCAATTCGACCGTCGAACCGCCGACCGTATTGCCTCCCGCTTGAATCGAAACGCCGCTTCCGTTATTGCCGAGAGCTGCGGTGCCTGCGGCATTAATCCCAATATAATTACCTGCCACTAAATTGTTTGACGCCGTAAAGCCGAAATCCGTCAGAATGGAAACGCCGTGTCCGTTGTTGCCGGAAATCACGTTGCCGTTCACATTGAGATCATTGTAATAACCGATTGTGCTCCCCGAAGAATTAACAATCTGGACGCCGTCCGAAGTGTTGCCCAAATCGCCCGAGCCGGCGGCGTTTGTGCCGATATAGTTGCCGCTGACAACCGCCCAGCCTCCTGTGGTAATTTCGATTCCGCGTCCTTGATTACCGGAAATCACGTTGCGGTCGTATTGTGGGTCGCCGCCGATAAAATGCTGAGTAGTTCCGACAATCAAAATGCCTCGGTTAATATTTCCCAGAGCCGTATCTCCTGCGAGATTTGTTCCGATATAGCTCGACCTGATGGCGTTTCGACCATCGGTTCCACCTGCGGGGATTACTCCGTCGCTGTCCATCCGAATTCCGGCTTCGCCGAAACGATTGATGGCAAATCCTTTAATTGTGCAGTCTCCGGCGCGAATCCATAAACCGATTGATGCCGCTCCGGCGTTTTGAGTCGCCTGACCGTTAAGCTCGATGGTCGGCGTATTGGGCGTCGCAGTATTATCCGGCTGTGCAACGTTAATTCCAACCGTACTCGTGATTGCCGGAAGCGGCGTGACCAGATTAATTGTTCCGGTCACGGCAAATCGTATTTCCCCTCCGCCCCCGGCGTTTGAGGCAATAATTGCTGCACGAAAGCTGCCTTCGCCGCTGTCATTTAAATTTGTCACGGTATAAATCGCAGCGCCGCCGAGGTTTTGAGTGCCGTTTTTCTGCGCTGTTGCAAGCGGAACCGAGCAAATGGTCAAGGCAAAGACCGCGCACCAGGATAGGGCGCAATGCAGGATTCGAGAGAGTTGATTTTTATTAGCTGTTTGTATCATTTCGATTTCCTCTTTCCTTCGATTCTTTTCAAATCTTTGACTAAGTTTTATTAAGTCGTAACGCGGCGCTTTTCATTTATCATTTATCACGGAACACCTGTTAAATGTTGAATGCTGAATGTTACTCGCTTTTCGAGTCGGCAACAGTCTTCGCCGGACGCGGTGTTTCGCCGTATTTATTAACCGCCACAACGCGATAAGAGACGTTTTTGGCGCGTCGCATTTTCCGGTCAAGATACGACAAGACGTCGGGTTCGACTTCGGCAATCATCGTCTCGCCTCGGCTGCCCGTTCGAGTGCGGTAAATGCGATAAGCGGTCAATGGAGAGCCGCCGTCGTCGGGCGTCGTCCATTTAATCTTGTTGCCTGTCTTTGTTTCCTCAACGGAAACTGGCGGCGGAAGCGGCGGAGGCGCCGGACCGCCCGGATCAAACGCCCCGAAAAGTCGCATACCGCTGCGCTGGCGAATGATCGTCAGACGCGCGATTCCCTGATTAGTGCTGGTGTCACCCGAGTTGTCGGTAATGTTGATGCAGGGATGATCGAAATTACAGCCGTCGGCATAAACCACCAATATCCGACCGCGCGAATCCACCGTTATGTCATTAAAATCAAGCAGATTGCGCGTATTAGCCGGAACTGCCGGCGGTGCGGGGCAGGCTGTGCCGCTCGTGCAAATCGGTCCTTGCTGAAGAGGATTTGGTACACCTGGATGAAGCGGATCATTGTCCGCCCGAACCACGCTCCACGATTTTCCGCCATCGCAAGTCGTGGCTATATAAGGAAACCATGTTGCCTTTACGGTCGGAACAGAACCGAACGGATCGCCCGGATCAGGAGTGCCGGTTCCAAGGAAAAACACGGCGGCGCGATTATTATCTCCGGCAACAACCGCCGGAAACAGCCCCGCCTTAACGACATAATTAGCCGCCGCTCCCAGATTCCAGTCATCATGCCAGGTCAGTCCCTTATCGTCGGAGACCGCAACGCGGAGCTGTCTATCCGAGCTGGTGTATGACAAATATATCCTGCCGCCCGTGCCGATGCCGACTGACGGGTCACTGATGCCGCCGATACTTGAACTGGTCGGAACCGTGCGGATTTCCCATGTCAAACCGTTGTCTTCGGAAACGACGACCGCCGCCTTGCCGCCGCAGTTCTTATTCGGGAAATAAACAGTGCCGTCCGGCGCGACTTTTATATGCCCGTGGATTCCCCCGCATTGGGCGATTGTGTAAGCGGGAATCGCCGGTCCGTAAGTCAAGCCGCCGTCAAAACTGGTCGCAACGGACGCATATCCGATTTGCTGTGAAGCGTAGTAGAAAAGATTCGGATAGCTCGTTAACGGCTGCCGCCCAATAACGCCAGGCTTGGGCGGTCCGCCGCCGATTGACTGGTGATCGAAGCCTTGCGACGCGCCGCCGGTTTGAAAAGTCGCCACAGTACTCGTTAAATCGTCATCGGAGATAACGCCGTTGGTTGCGCCTCCTGCGCCTTGAAGCTCTCCGGCAATGGTTCGTCCTGTAATCGAATCAGTGAACAAAATCGGATCAAGCCCGGTAACAATCGTTTGTACCTGCTTACTAAACCAGGTCGTTCCGGTTACCGGGTCGGCGGGCGAGGTCGAATCATTGAATGTCACCCTGTTTGGTCGGAGGCGCGACATTGCCATCACGTTTCCGGTATTCCAATTGAGACCAATCGAAGGCTCACCCGAATTGTCGCGACGCGGATATGGAACGCCGGGCGAGATTTCCGCGGGCGGCTGATAGTTGTCGTAGCTCGGAAGTTC
>DASWLV010000147.1:0-2444 GCA_036400075.1 Pyrinomonadaceae bacterium | reverse complement strand
TTTGCGGTCGTCAAACGAAAGATGAACGTCTTCAAATTCGATGGCGGGAACTGCGCGCTCCGGCTCATCGGTCACCTCAAACGGCGAATCCCGCGTGATCTCGCTGCTAACTTCAAATCCATCGTTTGATTTTGGCTCGGCTTTGGTCGCCGTTGTTTGAGAAAAATCCATAAACTAAATGCCCGACGGAGTTCCGAAAACAAACTGCAGCGCGCGCGCCAAAAAGAAATCGGCGATAATCACGATGATTGAAGCCAACACGACCGCCTGTGTCGTCGAACGTCCGACGCCGACTGTGCCTCCTTCGGTGCCTAATCCCTTGTGACACGAAATAGCGCCGATAATCAAGCCGAAAATGAGCGGTTTGATAATTCCGCCCAGCACATCTTCGGTCGTGATGCCTTGTCTGACCGAGGAAAAATAAAGGCTCATCGGATGGGCGAATAAAAAATTGCCGACAAATGCGCCGCCGATTAAACCTAAAACGTCCGCCGCGACCGTCAACAGCGGCATCATCGTCAGCAGCGCCAAAATGCGCGGAATGACGAGCTTGCGAATCGGATCGGTGCCGAGCGCGCGCATCGCGTCAATTTGCTGCGAAACGACCATTGAGCCAAGCTCTGCGGAAATCGCCGAACCGACGCGCCCCGTGACCATCAAAGCGGTCAAAACCGGACCGAGTTCCCGAATCAGCGAAAAAGCCGTCAGATAACCGATCTGGCTTTGCGCTCCGTATTGGGCGAGCGTTGGGTAGGTTTGCAAAGTCAGAACGCCGCCGGTAAAAAAGCCCGTTAACAAAATAATCGTTAGGCTTCCGACGCCGATAATATCCATTTGCTCAAGTGTTTCACGGTAATAGCGCGGACGGCTAAAAATGCGTGCGGCTGATCGCCCGACAAGGATTGTTAAGTTTTGAAGCTCAAGCAGAAACCGTTTGAAAAAGTTCATCGGAGACGTTTCACGCGCCGGAAACGATTAGAAAATCTATCGTATGATGCGAAAAACGCCGGAAAAAGTCCAGAGTGAATTATTTTTAAAGCAGGTTTGAAGAGTCCGAAGCAGAAAATCGGGTCTTTATTTCGGACTCTTTAATCTTAAAACGGCGGGCGATTTTTGTGCGGCAAGCGTCTCTGACGGTTTTGCCGGGGCGCGCCGAATCCTGGCTGTTGCTGCTGTTGAGGCGCTTGTTCAATTGCGCGGCGGCGAAGCTCTCGAAAGCGCGCAAGCTGTTCCGCGGATAAAACTTGACGAATGCGAAATTCGGTGCGGGCGCGCAATTTTGAAACCATGGCTTGAGCTTCGGCAAACTCGCGCGCTCGTTGTTCGACTTCGGCTGAGCTTGAATTATCGGCATAAATCGCCATGTCGAGCGCGCGTCGCGCGTCGCGCTGCTTTTGCACGGCTCCGCGCATTTGCTCGCGCGTTTCGCGGTTGATAACCCGAATTTGTTCAATTTGTTCGGGCGACAAATTCAACTGTCGAAATAGCGGTTCGCCGCGTTTATCATCCTGAGCTGCTGCCGCGGGCGGCGGCATTCCGGGTTCCTGTGCGCTCACGGCGGAGGAAAAAGCCGGAAAAACAAATGCTAATAGGGAAACGATCAAAAAATATGCAAATTTAAAGTTCTTCATCTTCAAAACCTCAAAAAATTATTCCGAAGGCTCGATTTCTTCAAGCAAATTGGTCAAACGCGGCGAATTATCATCCGCTTCGGCAACCGGCAAAATACTCAAATCTTCAACTTTTCTTTCGGTTTTCGGAACCGGAATTCGGCGTTTCGGCAAATTATCATTTCGAGCCGCCTGAATGCCGGAATGCTTTGGAATTTTGTCATTAATGCGAGCCGTAACTTTTCGAATTTTCTCCTCCGGTTGATTTGAAGCGTTTGCCGACGGATTGTTTTTCTCAACTGTTGTTTCGTCTCGCTTACGTTCTACTTTCTGAGCAATTGCGATTTCAGGGGTCGCATTGACCGAAGGACGCGGCGCGTCGGCGACTTCTTTAACAGGCTTAAATAAATTTGTCGAGCCGATGAAAAGCAAACCGAGAATTATAAATCCTGCGAAACCTGCGGCAGACAGTTGCCAGCCGAAATTTGCGGGTGTGAAAAAGGCGCGCAGCGATTGAAGCGGCGAATGTTTACCCGTCGCAGCCGATTCGATTATTTGAGTTTCGTCCGGTAAAACAATGTTCGGCAAAGCGAGAGGAGCAAACTCTGTTTCGCGCCAATCGGAAACGGCATTTCTGAGCATTCCGAAAGCGGCAAGCTCTTCGCTGCATTCGCGGCAGCGATTCAAATGACGTTCAAAATTTTCGGTTTCAGCCGCAGTCGCTTCGTTGTAAAGAACAGCAACCAGCGTTTCGCCGAAAGCGCAATTCAAATCGGATTTGTGATTGTTGTTGTTTTGCATTTCTTTAAACCACTTCAAGCGGCGTCTTTTCGA
>DASWLV010000146.1:0-16288 GCA_036400075.1 Pyrinomonadaceae bacterium | reverse complement strand
GGCGTCGTAAGCGTCGGCGACGCGGCGGCGAGCGTCGCAGTATTCGTCCAGCTTTTTTAATTTGATGTTCAAAATCGCCGCTTGCAGCGAATCGAGTCTGGAATTGACGCCGATCAGCGAATGATAATATCGCTTTGACTGACCGTGATTGGCAATCATTCGCAGCCTGCCCGCCAACTCATCGTCATCCGTAAAAATCGCGCCGCCGTCGCCGTAACAGCCCAAATTTTTTGAAGGAAAAAACGAAGTGCAGCCGACGTGACCGATTGTTCCGGTTTTCCTGATCGAGCCGTCTTTAAAAATATAATCCGCGCCGATTGCCTGCGCGTTGTCTTCGATGACAAATAAATTATATTTTTCCGCCACCTGCATAATCGGTTCCATATCGCAGCTTTGCCCGAATAAATGAACCGGAACGATTGCTTTGGTGCGCGGCGTGACGGCTTTTTCGATGATTTCCGCCGTCACGTTAAAAGTGTTTTCGTCAACCTCGACCATTACGGGCGTGAGACGAAGCAGCGCGATGACTTCGGCGGTTGCGACGTATGTAAAGGACGGCACGATAACTTCGTCGCCGGGTTCCAAGCCCAAAGCCATCATCGCAATCTGGAGCGCGTCTGTGCCGTTGGCGCACGGAACGACGTGCTTGATTTTTAAATAATTTTCCAGATTGCTCTGAAACTCTTTAACCGGCGGACCGTTGATAAAAGCCGTCGAAGCGAGACAATTTAAAACCGCTTCGTCAATTTCGTTTTTTATTTTTTCGTATTGACCTTTGAGGTCAACCATTTGAATTGCAGACATTTATTTCGTTTTTCCGGGAAAATTTATCAAATATAAAACAACGCTGAACCTTTACCGGAAGAATAACTGTAAAATGATACGCCTTTGCAGTCAAAAAGCGTGCTTCGGAAAAAATGTTGTTCGAGGTGAAAACGAGCCTTCCGCTTTTCGGCAAACGATACACTAGACTTCGATGCGGCGCGCAAGTAAGCTATTAACTTCATCAAAGTTGATTCGAAGGCAAATTTATTCCTTTTATTTCTCAAAACTAAAGCAAGGTATTAAAGGGTTTGAAAAATTCTCGTCAACCGAAAATTTTAATGGTCGTGCCGGAGCTTGATTTCGGCGGCGTTGAAACCGCCGTTAGAGATCGGGCTGTCGCTTTGCGCGAAATCGGTTATGAGGTTGAAACGGCTTGTTTGCATAAATTCGGTGAAACGGGAAAAAAATTACAGGAAGTAGGTTTTCAGGTTTATAACTTGAATTCGCCGCCGCGCGTTCCGAATTTCGGATTGATACAAAAACTAATCAAGCTTTTTCGCGAGGTCAAACCCGACATTGTTCACGCCGCCTGCATCGAAGCCAATTTTCACTGTTTGCCGGCATCGCGACTTGCCGGAATCGGGAGCCGGGTGATTGCCGAAGAAGTCGGCACTTTGATTGATGGCGAGGGAAAACCGACGCGCAGTTGGAAAGCAAGAAAAATCGGGCAAATGATTTGGCGCAGTGCCGACAACATTCTGGCGATTTCGCAGGCGGTCAAGCAGGACATAATCAGGCTTGAAAACGCCGACGAATCGAAAATCACGGTGATTCCGTATTACATTGATTTCGACCGCTTTCCGTTTGCTGCGGGCGGGGAAAAGCGAAAATCAAGCGAAGAATTTATCATTGGCGGCATCGGTCGCCTGTCACCGGAAAAAGGACAGAGAGTTTTGCTTTCGGCTCTCAAATTGGTTTTGCAGAAAAACGAAAACGTCAGATTGTGGCTGATCGGCGACGGAGTTGACCGGGAAAGTCTAAAAACTATGACAGAGGAGCTGGGAATCAGCGAGCGAGTCAAATTTTGGGGAATGCGTTCGGACATTCCCGAACTTTTGGGACAAATGGATTTGCTCGTCCAGCCTTCGCATTACGAAGGGTTGGGAATCGCGATTCAGGAAGCGATGGCGTCGGGCGTTCCGGTTGTCGCCAGCGAAGTCGGCGGCATTCCCGAACTCATCGAACAGGGAAAAACCGGCGTGATGTTTCCGGTCGGCGACAGCCGCGCTTTGGCTGACGAAATAATTCGAATGGTTAATCTCGATCAGGCAGAGCGAAATCAGATGATTCTCAGAGCGAGAGAATCATCTGAAGCGCGTTTTTCAAAAGCGACGGTCGTCAATCAGCTTTCGGATTTGTATTTGAAAACTTTTGAAAAACATTAAAATGGCGCAACCTCACGGCAAAGCAATTTTTTTATCGTATGAAGGTTTCGGGCAATCGTATCTCGAAACTTTGTATTTGCCGATTTTAGACAGCATCAAAAAACCGCCGATTGATTTTACGGTCGTTCAATTTATGCCCAAAAACCATCCGCAAAAAGCGCTGGATGCGGCGGCGGCTGAAAGACTCGGAATTCCGGTGCATTTTCTCGATTACCGCAATTCGCCGCCGGTTTTCAGCACAATTTACCTTATTTTAAACGGAATTTTAAAAGTCGGTTTGCTCGCAAGAAGAGAAAAAACGGATTTTATTCACGCCAGAACCTGGATTCCGGGATTAATCGCGCTGGGCGCTAAAATTTTTCGCCCCGGTTTGAAATTTATTTTCGACACCGACGGATTTGTGCCTGAATTTCGCGTTGAAAGCGGTTTGCTCAAGAATCAAGGTTTGATGTTTAAAACCTTGAAAAAAATAGAAAAGCTTCTTATCAAAAAATCCGATTTGATCCTTGTTCGCACCAACAACGCCAGAAAAATTTTGAGCAATTGGTATGGCGATGAAGCAGGTTCAAAAATTTTTGTGACGCCGAACGGTAAAGACGAAAATTTTTATCGCGCTTTTTCGGCGGCAGAAAATCGTAAAGTCCGACAGAAGTACAATTTAAGCGACGAGGCGATTTTGGTTCTTTACGTCGGCACGCTCGTCGAAAATGTTTTGCCCGATAAAATGTTTCGGCTTTTTTCCGATGTAAAAAGACTTGAGCGTAATTCGTTTTTTCTGATTCTGAGCGGTTCAAAATTTGAACCCCTCGGCGAATTGGCGCAAGCAGAAGGTTTAACCGAAGCCGATTACACAATTGAACGGGTTTTTCCCGCCGAAATACCGGCTTTAATTTCGGCTGCCGATGTGGGAATCTCTTTTCGAGCGCCTACACTTTCAAATCAAGGCGTGTCGCCACTCAAAGTTTGCGAATATTTGCTCTGCGGAACTCCGGCGATTGTTAATTCGGGCGCGGGCGATTTGGAAAGTTTGTTTGAAGAAAACAAAGAGCTTGGTTTTTTATTAAAGCAAATGAGCGACGAAGAAATCAGCCAAGCGGCGGAATGGATTGTCCGAATTGCCAAGCCGTCCAGAGAGCGTTTGCGCGAAACGGCGCGGCAGGGCGGAATCAAAGAGTTTGGTTTGTCGAACATCAAAAAACTTTACGAAAACGTTTATAGTAAATTGATTAAGCGAGAAGTTGAGGACAATTGAGCCGATATTTTTCTGGAAGAACAGTTGAAAGTTGGTAATTTACAGTTCACAGTTAAATTTATCTTTAGTTTTGTCGAGTAACTTAATATTGAACGAAGAAAATTTAAATCATTTTTGAGAATTAAAATCTGAGATTGATTTAAACGAGCAAAAAGCAGTGAAAGCAGTAATTTTAGCGGGCGGACGCGGCAGCCGGATCAGCGAAGAAACCGCCGTCAAACCGAAACCGATGATTGAAATCGGCGGAAAACCGATTTTGTGGCACATTATGAAATTTTATTCCGCGCACGGAATTGACGATTTCATCATTTGCTGCGGTTATCTCGGTTACGTTATCAAGGAATATTTCGCCAATTATTTTGTGCATACTTCGGACGTGACTTTCGATTTGATCAATAACCGGGTTGAAGTTCATCAAAAACGCGCCGAGCCTTGGCGCGTGACTTTGGTTGATACCGGAATCGAAACGATGACCGGCGGAAGATTAAAGCGCGTGCGCGAATATTTGGGCAACGAAGATTTCTGCTTTACTTACGGCGACGGTTTATCAAATGTCAACGTGAGCAATTTAATCAAAAACCACCAGCGGAGCGGAAAGCTTGCCACCGTCACAGCCGTTCAGCCACCGGGACGTTTCGGCGCGCTTATTCTCGACGGCGAAAATATCGAAGGTTTTCGGGAAAAACCCGAAGACGGCGGGTGGATCAACGGCGGTTTTTTTATTTTGAATCCGAAAGTCGTTGATTACATCGAAAACGATGATACGGTTTGGGAGCGTGAGCCGATGGAAAATCTCGTCCGCGACAATCAAATGAACGCTTTTCTGCATCACGGTTTTTTTCAACCGATGGACACGCTGCGCGACAAGCTTTATCTTGAAGAATTGATCGAAAAAGGAACGGCGCCCTGGAAGATTTGGTAATGACCGGAAGCTTTTGGAACGGAAAACGAGTTTTAATCACCGGACATACCGGATTTAAAGGCGGCTGGCTGGCGTTTTGGCTCGAAATGCTCGGAGCGGAAGTTTGCGGCTATTCGCTTGCGCCGGAAACAGAGCCGAATCTTTTTACAAACTTGAAAATCGAAAACCGAGTTCGCTCTGTTATCGGCGACATTCGTGATTTGCCTCATTTTGAAAAAGTTGCGGGCGAATTTCAGCCCGAAATAGTTTTTCATCTCGCGGCGCAGCCGCTCGTTCGTCGTTCGTATCGCCAGCCGGTAGAAACTTACACGACGAACGTCATCGGAACAATCAACATTTTGGAAGCCGTTCGCCGGACAAAATCGGTTAAATCCGTCGTCGTCGTTACGACCGATAAAGTTTACGAAAACAAAGAGTGGGTTTGGGCTTACCGGGAAAACGAACGACTCGGCGGTTTCGACCCGTATTCAAACAGCAAAGCGTGCGCGGAACTGGCGGTCTCGGCTTATCGAAATTCGTTTTTCGGCGAGAATCAAACTTTGATTGCCACGGCGCGCGCGGGAAACGTCATCGGCGGCGGCGATTGGTCTGAAGACCGACTGCTCCCGGACGTTTTTCGGTCGCTGATTTTCGGCGCGCCGCTCGTGATTCGCAATCCGAATTCAATCCGCCCGTGGCAGCACACGCTCGAACCGCTTTCGGGGTATTTGTCATTAGCCGAAAAACTTTACAACGGCGCGAGCGATTTTGCCGACGCCTGGAATTTTGGACCTTCCGAGGAAGATTCAAAATCAGTCGGCTCGGTTTTGGAAGAAATCAAACGTACTTGGGACGCGCCCGTCAACTGGGAAATTGGTGCGGGCAATCAGCCGCACGAGGCAAATTTGTTAATGCTCGACAGCGCCAAAGCGAAAAACCAATTGCAGTGGAAGCCGAAGCTGAGCTTGACGGAGGCGATAAATTTAACAGTCCGATGGTATAGTGATTTCAAGAACGAGCGCGATATAATTCAAACAACGCGCGAACAAATTGAATTTTACTCAAACAAATAACTGCAATAACGCAAGTAAATAAAGAATGTTTTTTGATTTGCTGCTTTTGCCTTTGTATCTCTATGAATTTTTACCGATGCCGATTCTGCGAAAACGAGCTGAAATACACATTCGTTGATTTGGGCGTAACGCCTCTGGCGAATTCTTATCTCAAAGAGGAAATTCTCGACAGCGCCGAACCGTTTTACTCGCTTCACGTCCGGGTTTGCGAGAAATGCTTTCTCGTTCAACTGCCCGAACTCGCGTTAGCCGAAAAGATTTTCAGCGATTACCTTTATTTTTCCTCTTATTCGGGGACGTGGCTCGAACATTCTCGGAATTATTGCGCAGAAGTTATCAAACGCTTCAATTTAAATGAAAACAGCCGCGTCATCGAAATCGGCGGCAATGACGGTTATCTTTTGCAATATTTTAAGGAAAGAAATATCAGTATTTTAAACATCGAGCCGGCTGCGAATATCGCGGAAACCGCCGTCCTCAAAGGTATTCCGACACTGGTTAAATTTTTCAGCGCGGCGACGGCGCAGAAATTGGTGGGCGAAGGAAATCAACCTGATTTAGTCGTTGCAAACAACGTTCTGGCGCACGTCCCGGACATCAACGATTTTGTCAGAGGATTTGCAATTCTGCTCAAGCCCGAAGGAGTTGCGACATTTGAATTTCCGCATTTGTTCAATTTAATCGAACAAAATCAGTTTGATACCATTTATCACGAACATTTTTCATATCTTTCGTTAACAACAGTTGAAAGAATTTTTGCGGCGCACGGGCTGACTGTTTTTGATGTCGAAGAACTGCCGACGCACGGCGGGTCGCTTCGCGTTTTCGCGCAAAAAACGGAAACGGGCAAATACGAAATCGGAGAAAATGTTGAAAGGATTAAAATTCTCGAAATCGCTCACGGTTTAACCGATGTCGAAAGATTGACGCACTTTGACGAACAGGTAAAACGGACGAAGTGGGATTTGGTTAAAAAACTGATTGAGATAAAAAATGAAGGCAAAACTATTGTAGCTTACGGCGCTGCCGCTAAAGGCAACACTTTACTCAATTATTGCGGCATTAAAACCGATTTTATTGATTACGTCTGCGATGCCAACCCGAACAAGCAGAATTGTTTTCTGCCGGGTACGCGCATTCCGGTCGCCGCGCCGGAAAAAATCATGGAAACAAAACCCGATTATGTTCTGATTTTGCCGTGGAATATCGCCGACGAAATTATCGAGAAATACGATTTTATCCGCGATTGGAAGGCAAAGTTTATTGTCCCGATTCCAACGGTTCAAATCATTTAGCGGCAGGAAAAAAGATTTGCAATCGGCGCTCTGGATTCGGCTTAACCCGATTTTTTGAGTAAAGATTGATTAATCGAAAAGTTTTAATGAGAATAGAGACTTGATTGAATTAATTCGGCTGCCAACGGAGATTTACACAGCGCAATAAAATATGGAAATTATCCCGCTCAGACTCAACGGTTCCTACGAAATCCGCCTTACGCCGAGAGGCGATCAACGCGGCTATTTTATGCGAACGTATGACCGTCAGATTTTTCTGGAAAACGGTTTGCAAACTGAATGGGCGCAGGAAAATCAATCGCTTTCGACGCAGTTACATACGATTAGAGGACTGCATTTTTTGCTTCCGCCGCATACGGAAACAAAGCTGGTGCGGGCGGCTCAAGGGAGAATTCTCGATGTTTTCTTAGATTTGCGGCGAGATTCCGAAACTTTCGGGCAGTGGGATTCGATTGAGCTTTCGGAGGACAATAATAAGGCGGTTTATATTCCGAAAGGATTTGCACACGGATTTTGTACTTTGACCGAGCGCACGATTGTTCAATATAAAGTTGACAGCCCGTATGTCGCCGCATCGGATAGCGGAATTCGTTGGAACGATCCGGCAATCGGCATTGATTGGGTCGCTCAAAATCCGATTTTATCCGAAAGAGATAAAAATTTACCACTCTTAAAGGACTTCGATTCCCCCTTTTAAGCCCGAAATTTGAGTGTGTTATGCTGATGTTTCTAATAAAAGGCTCTGGAGAAGTTTAGCAAACAAGCAATTCTAAACTTCCAGAGCCTTTTAATTGAGAATAAGTTTATTAATTTAAAACGGTTCGAAATCTGTTTTATGAAAAGTGTTTTACTAACCGGGGCGACCGGATTTATCGGTCGCTGGGCGATTGCTCCTCTTGTCGCAAAAGGCTATACCGTTCACGCGGTTACCTCAAAATCCGGCACACCGAAATCGGATGAAAACGTGATCTGGCATCGAGCCAATCTGCTCGATTCGGATGAAACCGAAAATTTGCTGAAAACAATTCGTCCGACTCATTTGCTTCATTTTGCCTGGTATGTCGAACACGGGAAATTTTGGAATTCGCCGGAGAATCTCAAATGGCTCAGAGCCAGCCTGCATCTGATTCAAAAGTTTGTTGAAAACGGCGGAGAAAGAATCGTCGCCGCCGGAACTCTTTCGGAATACGAAGCGTCGGACGACGGATTTATTTCCGAGGCGTCCAGATTAAACCCGCGCTCATTATATGCGGCGACAAAAACGGCTTTGTATCTGACTTTGGAAAAATATTCGGAAGTCACCGACATCAGTTACGCATGGGGAAGAGTTTTCTTTCTTTTCGGTAAATACGAAGCGCCGCAGCGATTAGCGGCTGCGGTTACGCGGTCTTTGCTTTGTAATGAGATTGCTAAAACTTCGCACGGCAATCAAATACGCGACTTTATCTGCACCGAGGAAGGCGCTCAAGCCTTTGTCGCCCTGCTTGATTCCGATGTGCGGGGCGCTGTTAACATCGCTTCGGGGGAACCGCGAACGATTAAAGAAGTCATCTTGCAGATTGCAGATTTAACCGGCAATCGCGAAAATATTGAATTCGGGGCAATCATCCCGCCTCGCGACGAACCGAAAAGTCTTGTCGCCGATGTGACCAGACTTCGAGAAGAAGTAAAATGGAAACCTTCGAAAAGTTTTTCGCAGCAAATTGAAGAAACGGTAAACTGGTGGAAGCAGGAAATCGCAGGCTAAACTCAGGAAACGCAGCGAGAACAGGGCAATAGAGCGATCTTCACTGATTTATAGAAAGTTGTCGGATGGATAATCGGCTGAAAAAAGCGTTTAAAACCGAGGTTGATTGTCTGGTTTGCGGTCAAGCAAACGCAAAGATTCTCGGCGTGCGCGGCAACCGTGAATATACAGGCGCCGACGCGCAGGCTGAACCGCATCTTTTTACCAACGTCGTCGAGTGCCGCAACTGCGGTTTTATTTACACAAATCCGCAAATCAACGGCGTCGGGTTTTTAGAAGCCGAACATTACAACAACCCGGAAACCTATCAATCGGACGCGGGCGAAAATGTGGCGCAGATGTATTTGCATCGCGTTGCTTTCATCAAAAATTTTGTTCCGCAAGGCTCGCTCCTCGATGTCGGCGCGGGCAAAGGCGAGTTTGTCGCGGCAGCCGCCGAAAATGGGTTTCAAGCCATCGGCGTCGAGCCTTCGCCGCGTTTCTGCCAATTTGCCGAAGAACATTTTAACGCGACTGTTTACAACGGCTTGCTGGAAACCTGCGCCGAGCTGAAAGGACGTAAATTTGACGTAATTACGCTGCATCACGTTTTTGAACACGTCGAAACCCCGCACGAGCTTTTGGAAAATCTGAAGGATTTTTTGAATCAGGACGGGATTGTTTATCTCGAAGTTCCCAACACGCAATCGGCGGCGACAAAATTAATAGATTTTTATTTCAGATTTCGCGGGAGAAATTGGTCTTGCAGGCTTTCCCCGCTTCATCCGCCGTTTCATAAATACGGTTATAATATTCAATCTTTGAAATTTATTCTCAGAAAACACGGCTATAAAATTATCAAAGCAGCGACGTTTTCGGCTTTCTCAAGGGGCTTTAGCGGGAATCTGCAAACCGCCGGCTTGAGAAATTATGCGTTTAAGAGCGCCGTTAGAACGTTTGATTTACTGGGAAATCGAGATATGCTGGCTGTTGTCGCAAAAAAGTGATTTGGAATCTAAGTTTTATAACTTAGCGTTTTTGGAGACTCAATCAAATTTGTTTTTGATTGAGTGAGTTTTATTCGGATTCAATGAAAGTTTTAGCTATCGTTCCGTACCAACTGGATTATTGCGCCGGGCAAAGATTTCGCATTGAATTGTGGGCGAAAGAGCTGGCGCGGCGCGGCATCCAAGTCGAGTATCTGTCTTTTACGGACAAAGATTTGACCGACGTTCTTCACAAGCGCGGATACGTTGTCAAAAAGGGTTCGATGATTTTGAGCGCCTTCGCCAAACAGCTTAAAAATACTCTGACTTCGGAAAAGCCCGATTTGGTTTTTATTTATCGTGAGGCAGCGATTATCGGTCCGGCGATTATCGAAAGAATTATTCGGCGGTGGAATGTTCCGATGGTTTACGATCTGGACGAACCGCTTTTTATTCCGCTTTACAGCGCCGCAAACGGAAGCTTTACCCGGCTTAGATTTGTCTCAAAGGTTAACAAGCTGTTTGAAATAAGCGATGCGGTTTTCGTTTCCAGTAAGGCATTAGCCGATTACGCCGGAAAATATAACGATAATGTCAAGATTGTCCCGATGACCGTTGACACCGAGCGATATAAACCGCTTGAGAATAAAAAGCAGAACGCCAAACCGATCATAACCTGGGTCGGTACGCGCACGAACCAGCTAAACGTTGCTCTGGCGGTTCCCGCTTTGCGAAAGCTGCGCGAAGAAACGGATTTTACTTTAAGAATAATCGCGGACGATCCGGTTGAATATGAAGGATTGGATGTGGAGTTTCACGAATGGAGTTATGACAAAGAAGTGCCGCTTTTGCAGGAAAGCGACATCGGAATCGTGCCGGTCAAGCATAACGATTGGGGACCTTATAAATTCTTTTTCAAGACAATTCAATATATGAGCGCCGGATTGCCCGTCGTCGCGAGCGCGCTCGGTTCAAATCTGGAAAATATTGAAGACGGGAAAAGCGGTTTTTTGGCGAAAACCGAAGAAGATTGGTATGACAAAATCAAGATTTTGCTTGAAAACGGCGAAATGCGAAGAACATTCGGCGTCGAAGGACGAAAAATGGTGATGGAAAAATTCGACATTCAAAAGCAGTACGATTTTCTGGAAAAAGAATTTAATCTGCTCAAAGAAAAGGCTGGATTTAGCAATAAAATGCGGTAAATAGTTGATAATGATCAAGACCGGAATTTTAAATCGAAAACGTTAAAGAAGCCCGGTCTAAAAATAAGGAGTAAAGTTTTAAGCTGAGATGGGCTGGTTTCTTTACTCAAGTAATTAAATGGAAAAGTTTTTTGTTCTCATTTGCGTAATAGTTGGAATCGGAGTTTCTCTTTTTCTTTTTCCGTACGGTTTTCTCGCCGCGCTGTTTTGCGCTGTTTGTTCATTGATCACGTTTGCAATCCTCAGGCGTTCAAAAGAGGAAAACCAATTTCTGCTTCAAATTTTTTTAGCGGGTTTAGTGCTTAGAGTTTTAGCGGGCACAATAATTCACGTTTTCGACTTGTACCCGTTTTTTGGCGGAGACTCGCTGACATATGATGCTCGCGGGTGGCTGCTGACCGAAATCTGGTTCGGGCAAGCGCCGAGGCTCGACGCATACGGTGAGTTTGTGGTTTCAACCAATAACGTCGGGTGGGGAATGCATTATATGGTCGCCTGCATTTATACGATTATCGGTCGGAATATGCTCGCGGTTCAGTATTTCAGTTGTGTTGTGGGCGCAGCGACGGCTCCGGCAATTTATATTTGCGCTCACAAAATTTTTAATAATATTCGAGTTGCGCGAATCAGCGGATTGATCGTCGCTTTGTGTCCTTCGCTGATTATTTGGTCGAGCCAGGTTATGAAAGACGGATTTATTATTTTTCTCCTGGTTATTGTAATGATTTCTTTACTTAACCTTTTAGAAAAGCTCGATTATGTGTCATTAATAATTTTGATTTTGTCTCTTTTCTGCATTATCTCGCTTCGCTTTTATATCTTTTATATGGTCGCAGTAGCCGTCGTCGGAAGCTTCGCGGTGGGAACCGACAGCCTCAGCGGGCGATCCGTTTTAAGACGATTGGCTGCTCTTGTTTTAATCGGCGTAGGAGCAACGCAAATGGGCATTATAAATCGAGCGACCAAGGAAATTGATAATCTGACTGACCTGGAACAAATTCAAAACTCAAGAAAAGCGCTGGCGACCGCTCAGAGCGATATTTACAAAGATAAAGGCTCAGGTTACGGCGAAGATTTGGACGTTTCAACGGCGGAAGGAGCGATTTCAGCGATTCCGCTTGGATTTTCTTACCTGATGCTGGCACCGTTTCCCTGGCAAATCAGAAATTTTCGGCAAGCTATTACGCTGCCGGAAATGGTGCTTTGGTGGGCTTCGCTTCCGTTATTGGTAATGGGGTTATGGTACACCGTTAGAAAAAGGTTTCGGGGTTCGGTAGGGATTTTGTTTTTCACT
Source organism: Pyrinomonadaceae bacterium (assembly GCA_036400075.1). Classification (GTDB taxonomy): domain Bacteria; phylum Acidobacteriota; class Blastocatellia; order Pyrinomonadales; family Pyrinomonadaceae; genus JALZCH01. The sequence goes on along the minus strand of DASWLV010000146.1, from coordinate 4,346 downwards.
TTTATGCTGACCGTAGCCTATTCGATTTTTCAGTCAAACGTCGGAATGGCATATCGGCAGCGCGCACAGATTCAGGTCTTCCTGTTTATTTTTATCGCCGTTGGTTGGACGGTTATGCAGGAAAAAAGAGAAAACCGAAATTATTTAAAAAACATTGAGCATCAGCGCTTAAGAGAGAGGATGCGGCGCAGGGATTAAATATTGAATGTGCGGAATTGTTGGAATTGTTAATGCCGATTCGCGTGCTGTTGAACGAGACGTTTTGGCGCGAATGAATGGGGCGATTGTTCACCGCGGACCGGACGAAGACGGATTTTACGTCAAAGAAAACGTCGGGTTGGCGATGCGGCGTCTTGCAATCATTGATTTGGCGGGCGGGCAGCAGCCGATTTTTAACCGAGACCGCACAAAAGCGATTGTTTTTAACGGCGAGATTTATAATTTCCAAGAACTGCGCGCCGGTTTGGAACAGCTCGGACATCAATTTTACACCCGCTGTGATACCGAAATCATCGTTCATCTTTACGACCGATACGGAGTTGACTGCGTTCAGCATTTGCGCGGAATGTTTGCGTTTGCGATTTGGGACGAGCGCGAAAAATCTCTCTTTATCGCCCGCGACCGGGTTGGAAAAAAGCCTCTGCTTTACTCGCATCGTGCGAACGGCGATTTAATCTTCGGTTCGGAATTTCGAGCGCTTCTTCAGCACCCGGACATCAGCCGCGAAGTTGATTTTGAAGCAATTCATAATTATCTGTCGTACCAGTGTGTTCCCGCGCCGCTGACGGCTTACAAAGAGATTCGCAAGCTCGAACCTGGACATTGGCTGCTCTGGAAAAACGGCGAAACGAAAACCGAGCGTTACTGGCAACCGGATTTTTCTCGAAAAATCAAAATTTCCGACACGGAAGCCGAAGCTGAAACGCTAAGACTGCTGCGCGAATCGGTTCGCTTGCGTTTGATTTCCGAAGTACCGCTCGGCGCTTTTCTCTCCGGCGGCGTTGATTCGTCGGCTGTTGTCGCGTTGATGGCGCAGGAATCGCCGACGCCCATTAAAACCTTTTCCATCGGTTTTGAAGAGCAGGATTACAGCGAGCTAAAATACGCCCGCCAGGTCGCCGCGCATGTTGGTGCGGAGCATCACGAATTCATCGTCAAACCTAATGCCCTGGATGTTTTGCCGACCTTGGTTGAGCATTACGGCGAGCCTTACGCCGATTCGAGCGCGATTCCGACTTATTACGTCGCGCGCGAAACCAGAAAGCATGTCACCGTAGCTTTAAACGGCGACGGCGGTGACGAAAGTTTTGCCGGTTACGAGCGTTACGCGGCGATGCGGCTGGCGGAAAAATATCACCGTTTACCGCGTTTGATGCGCGAGCAGGTTATTGAGCGAGCCGTCAATCTCTTGCCGACTTCCGAGCTGCGAAAAAGCCGCGCACGCGACGCCAAGCGTTTTTTGCAAGCCGCGAGCCTGCCGCGCGTCGAACGATATTTTCAATGGGTCAGCGCCATAGGGGACGAAACGAAAAACGCGCTTTACACCGCAGATTTTCAGAAACAAATTTCGGGAAATCATCCGGCAGAGTTACTGCAAAATTGGTTCGCGCAAGCAAACGGAATCGGGATTGTTGATGCGACGATGATGACTGACCAGCAAACTTATTTGCCCAACGATTTGCTCGTCAAGGTTGACATCGCTTCGATGGCGGTTTCGCTCGAAGCCCGTTCGCCGCTGCTTGATCATAAAGTTATCGAATTTGCCGCCAGTCTGCCCGATTCGATAAAATTGCGCGGCGCGGAAACAAAATCTTTGCTCAAACGAGTCGCCGCCCGGCTCGTTCCGCGCGAAGTCATTTATCGCCGCAAAATGGGCTTTGGCGTTCCAATCGCCGCTTGGATTCGCGGCGATATGAAGGAATTTGTTCGAGAAGTTTTGCTTTCTGAAAAAGCGCAAAGACGCGGTTTATTAAAACCGGAAGTTGTCTCCCGTCTGTTCGTTGAACACACCGAAAGCGGGCGCGACCACGGCGCGCAGTTGTGGACGCTTTTAATGCTCGAACTTTGGTTCAAGCGATTTATTGATTAGATTTGACCGCAAAAAAGAGCGATAATTTTTAAGATTGAAAATTTATTTTAAAACTTGAAATGTCTGAAAACACAGTATTCACCAAAGGTAAAATTCCAGATGTCGTTGTTTATCCATTAAGAAAATTTGTTGACGAGCGCGGCTGGCTTGCGGAATTGTTTCGCCACGATGAGTTAAGCGAGGAATTTTATCCCGTGATGAGTTACATTTCAGTGACTGAACCGGGAGTTCAGCGCGGTCCGCACGAACACGTTGAACAAGCCGATTTGTTTTGTTTTATCGGTCCTTCAAATTTCAAGCTCCGCGTTTGGGACAACCGCGGAGCTTCGGAAACTTTCGGACGGATGATGACTTTATTCGTCGGCGCGGACAACCCGCAGGCTGTTATTATTCCGAAAGGCGTCGCACACGGTTACAAAAACGTCGGTTCGGTTCCCGGCGTCGTAATCAATTGTCCGAATCGGCTTTATCTGGGCGTCGGCAAAAAAGAACCGATTGACGAAATTCGCCACGAAGACGACCCGAACACGGTTTTTCGGATGGAAGATTAACCGCCGGTTAAAAATTCAAAATCGAGCGAATCGAAGATTTTGAATCGAAAATCGAAGTCGAAAAACTGAAAAACCAGCAAACAATTTGGAACAAACAACCCGCTAGAACGAAAGTCGCCCGCCTAATCGCGCGCCTCAACACGGGCGGTCCGGCGCGGCACGTCGTTTGGCTAACCGACGGATTAAAAGACGAATTCGACACAACGCTCATTTGTGGATCAGTTCCGGCAAATGAGGGTGATATGAGTTATTTCGCTCGACAGCACGGCGTCGAACCGCTTCTAATCCCGGAAATGAGCCGCGAGCTTTCGCCCAAAGACATCGTTTCGCTCTGGAAAATCTATCGTTTTTTGTGTCGCGAAAAACCCGCTATCATTCACACGCACACGGCAAAAGCCGGGACTTTGGGGCGAGTTGCAGGTTTTGCATATCGCTGGCTGACATTTTCGACACTTGCCGGACGCCCGCGCCCCGTGCGTTTTATTCACACTTATCACGGTCACGTTTTTCACAGTTATTACGGGCGGCTGAAAACCGCGTTTTTTCTGGCAATCGAGCGGGTTCTCGCTCGGATGGCAACCGATAAAATCTTTGTTTTGAGCGAGCGGCAGCGTTGGGAGATAAACGAAAAATATGGTGTCGGGCGCGGTGAGCAATTTGAAATAGTACCGCTGGGCATTGATCTCGTGCCGTTTGAAAATTGGCGGGAGAAAAGACCGATTTTGCGCCGCGAGCTAAATGCTTCCGAAAATGAAATTTTAATTGGGATTGTCGGCAGATTAACGCAAGTCAAAAATCATTCGCTTTTTTTGCGAGTCGCCGAACAATGGCAAAATGAAGCGGCGGAAACAGATTTGCCGCCGGTTCGTTTTATCGTCATCGGCGACGGCGATTTGCGCGAGAATCTGGAAAAAGAAGCCGCCGAATTAAATTTAAAAAATACAGTTTTCCTCGGCGAGCGCAATGACGAAGACATTTTTTATCCGGCGCTCGATGTGGTGGCGCTGACTTCTTTTAACGAAGGCACGCCGCTGACTCTGATTGAAGCGATGGCAAACGAGCGCCCGGTGATTTCAACTGCCGTTGGCGGCGTTCTTGATTTGCTCGGTGCGGAAGAAGCTGCCGAGGACGAAAATTCGCGTTACATTATCGGATTACGGGGGATTTCGGTTCCTTCGGATGATGCAGAAAGTTTCTTTGAGGGGTTAAAGCGGCTTGTCAAAGACAAAAAATTGCGCGACAATTTCGCCACAGAAGGAGCGAATTTTGTTCGACAAAAATATTCAAAAGAACGACTCTTAGCCGATGTTCGGCGGCTTTACGAAAGTTTTGAGATTTGATTGCTCGATTCGAGCAATGCTTGGGCAATAAGATGCCGTTTGAATTTATCAATTTTTTGCAGGTAAACGAGTTGAACAAACTTTCTAAGCAGTTTTAGGAAAGGTTCGGTTCTCGGTTATGTTTTCAGTTCCTCTCAATCCGTTTTTAATCGCCGCAATTGCTTTCGTTTTAGCAATTGTTCTGACTTACATTGTCCGCGAGGCGGCTCATAAAATCGGTTTTGTCGCCAAACCGAAATTAGACCGCTGGCACAAACGCCCGACCGCAATGATGGGCGGCGTGGCGATTTTTCTGACGACCATTCTGACTTATTTTCTTTTTCTGCCGCATACGAGAGAATCGCTCGTCGTCGTTGCCGGCAGCAC
>DASWLV010000145.1:0-24437 GCA_036400075.1 Pyrinomonadaceae bacterium | reverse complement strand
TCAGTCGCCGAAGCCGACCGAGCCGAAGATAAAGCCTTTTTAACGGCGGATATCGGCGTTTCGCAAAACGATGCGAACGCCGAATGGCAGCCGCGCAGGCAAACCGGACGACTCGTACTTCCGCCCCAGATCGAACTCGCGCCTAACGGTTTCGGCGCTTCTCGATTAGCGGCAAACGAGCCTTTGCCGTTAATAACGGAAAATGGCAACGGTCTTCAGTCCGCCGCTCATTCTGCGGCTACGATTTCGGAGCGGCGACCGACCGGCAGACTGGTTTTGCCTGCGGAAATACCGGATTCTTTCGCTCCCGTCGGCGACCGAAGCATTAACCCGACCGGGCGACTTGCGGTCAGAGCGGAAAACACAGCGGCGCTCCTCGGGCAAAACGTCAAAGGACGCTACACGGTTGACAAAGTTTTGCAGCAGGACGCTTTGACGGTCACTTATATCGCTCACGACCGTTTGGGCGAGCACCGGCAGGTTTTAATCAAAATCCGGCTCGACGATTTTCCGCCTGAGGCAGAAGAAACCAGACGTTTTTACGAAGAACGCGGCGCGCTCTCGCATCTCAATCATCCGAACATCGCCCGAATTCTGGACGCCGGAGATTTGACCGAAGGCAAACCATTTATTATCACCGAATTTCCCGAAGGCTTGACACTGCGCGAAGCGATGCAGATTTCCGGGCAGTTTTCCGCTGGTCGAACCGCTCGCGTCGTTCGTCAAATCGCACAGGCTTTGACCGAAGCGCACAATAATCGCCTGACGCATCGGAATTTAAAACCGGAAAACATCGTGCTGAAAAACGACGGCACGATTGAACAAGTCAAAGTTATCAACTTCGGCGTCGCGGGCGAAGAAGCGGATAAAAACGCTTCGCTCGCTTACACTGCGCCGGAATGCCTGATCGGTCAACTTTGGCACGCCGAAGGCGATATTTTCGCGCTCGGCGTCATCGCTTACGAAATGTTGACCGGTCGAAAACCGTTTACGGGCGCAACCGAAGACGATTTGCTTGACGCGGAAGAACTCGGTTTGGCTCTCAAACCAACCAATCTGCGGCTCGATCTAAGTCCGACGGTTGATGCCGTTTTAGAGCGCTCTTTGGCTTTCAGCCGCGCCGAACGCTTTCATCACGCCCGCGAATTCGGCGAATCGCTTTTTAACGCCCTGACCGAAAGCGCCGTTTATAAACCGAGCGGCAAATTGCCCGTTCAAACGGAAATTGCGGCTAAAACTAACGACGAAGTTATCGCTCCGAATAAATTTATTCCCGAAGCGCCCATTCTTGTTCAGGAAACAAAACCGGAAACCGCGACAATAAAAAAAGTAGAATTTGAGCAAATCGCTCCGGCGGCAAAAACAACTTTCGGAGCAGAAAAAAGATTGTCCAACAAAGCGAAATGGCTGATTGCGGCAGCTTGCGTCATCGCGGCAATCGCGCTGGCGACGGCGTTTTTGTACAAAAGAAATTTGCCCGAACAAGCCGCAAGCGAACAGCCTTACGTATTTCAACCTTCCGCGCCGAAAACCGAATCGCCGAACGCTCCGGCTGAACAGCCCGCGCCGGTTGTCAACGAAACGACGAACGCTGAGCCGGTTCAAGCAGTGACGGTTCCACCGAATTTCGTTCGTTTTGAAAACTCGAAAACCGAATTGGATGGAAAACTGGCTGAAAACTTCATACCGTTTTCGCTCGGCTACCCGGAGAATTGGGAGCTAAACGAAAACGCCGGAAAACCGGGCGCGGCTAATTTTCTGGACGTTTCAAACCGAATCGCAAACGGTTTGCCGATTGAACAGCTTCTCGTCAGTTGGTACGAAAGCAAAGGAAGTTTTCAAGCCGACCGCGCGGCTTTTCCGAATCTGGTCAAAAAATTAACCGCCGCCTACGCCAAAGAAATCCCGGCTTTCCGCAAAATTTCCGAAGGCGAAACAACCTTGAACGGGCGCGCGGCTTACGAAGTCAAATTTACCGGCGAAAGCAAAGACGCGGACGGCAAAAAAATCAAAATCTTCGGACGGACGGTTTTCATCCCGACCGGAAAACAAGACGCACAAAGCGGCTTGCTTTTAACGATGCTCGCCACCAATCTTTCGCAGGCAATCTCAACCCCGAAGGATGTCGGCGAAAGGGGCGAATTAAAAGAAATTTTAAATACCTTTGAAATCGCTTCTTCGGCGCCCGACGCGAAACAATAATAGAAAACGAAAACTCGATTGATAATCCAGCGTGCGGCGGTCTTTTGACCGCCTTTCGCGTTAGTGGTAATTTTAGCGGCGGAAAATACATTTCGTTTTTTTTATCCGAATTGCAAAAATGAAAATCGTCTTAAGCGAAGAACGCGGCGGCAATCAGTTAAATGAAAAAACTTTCTCGCAGGAAACAATCCGAGTCGGGCGCGACCCGTCAACTTGCGAAATCGTTTTCGAGCAAACGGCGTATCCGATGGTTTCGCGCAAACACGCCGAGCTGCGGTTTAAAGACGGGCGCTGTTTGCTGATTGATTCAAATTCGAGTTACGGAACATTTCTAAACGGGCAGCGAGTCAGCGGACCGGCGGAAGTTGCGGCGGGAGCGACGATTCAATTCGGCTTAAACGGTCCGGTTCTGCGCGTTAAAGATTTAGAAATGCCCGCGCTCGACGATTCGATTGATTTCGCAGCTACATTTCAAGACGCGCCGGCAAGCATTCAGCCGCCAAAATCCCCCCAAAAACCTGCGCCGCAAATTTTGTCAGCCGTTTTGCAGCCGCTCGAAAACGCGGGCGCGACGCCGCTCGAAATCAAAAAAGAAATTATCACGCTCGGTCGCTCGCCGGAAAACGATTTTTCGGTTGATGCCGCGTCGGCTGTCGTTTCGCGCCGCCACGCCGAGATTCGCCGTCAAAACGGGCAATTCGTGATTGTTGATAACGGCAGTTTTAACGGAACTTTCGTCAACGAACGCCGCGTCGTCGCCAATGAACCGACGCCGCTGGCGAGCGGCGATGAAATTCGTCTCGGTTTGGGCGGTCCGGTTTTGCGTTTTCTCGCCACGCAAGCGACCGCGCCGCAAGCCGTTTCAGCCGTTCCTCAAACCGCCGGAAATGAAGAAGTGCCGCGCACGCTGGTCGGCTCGCAAATTTCTCTCAGAGATTTGCAGCAGGCGCAAAACGCCCCGCCGCAACAACATGCGCAACTGCTTTTGCGGCTCGATTTCAGCCGCAAATCCGAATTAATTGTCGGGCGAGCCGAAACTTCGGACATTCGGCTCGACGGTTTGCAAATCTCAAATCGCCATGCGCGGCTGCTTAAAACCGCCAACGGCGTAGTTATCGAAGACGCGGGTTCGACAAACGGCGTTTACATCGGCGGCAAAAGGATTTCCGGGCGCGCGCCTTTAACTTCCGCAGATACGGCGCAAATCGGACCGTTTCAGCTTCGCGTTGACCAAAACGCCAACGTTTTTGTTTTCGATACGCGGTCAAAAACGCGGATTGACGCGCTGCACATCACGAAAACCGTCAAAAACCGCGCCGGCGGCGGGCTTTTAAAATTGCTTGACGACGTTTCGCTCGCAATTCAGCCGAATGAGTTTGTCGGGCTTCTCGGACCTTCGGGCGCGGGAAAATCAACTCTGATGGACGCGCTCAACGGGATGCGACCGCCGACGGCGGGAAGCGTTTTAATCAACAATCTCGATTTTTATTCAAATCTCGATTCTCTCAAACAAGGCATCGGTTATGTTCCACAGGACGACATCATTCATCGGCAATTAACGGTTTACCGCACGCTTTATTACGTCGCCAAATTGCGGCTTTCCGGCGACGTTTCGGGCGCGGAAATTGATCAGATTATCAACGAAGTTCTTGACGTGACAGGGCTTGCCGAACGCCGCGACGTTCTTGTTTCCGAGCTTTCCGGCGGTCAGCGCAAGCGCGTTTCGATTGCGGTCGAATTGATTACCAAGCCTTCGGTGATTTTTCTGGACGAGCCGACTTCCGGGCTTGATCCGGCGACCGAGGATAAAATTATGAAGCTCTTCCGCCGGATTGCCGAATCGGGGAGAACCGTGATTTTAACGACTCACGCGATGGAAAACATTCGGCTGTTCGACAAAATCGTGATTTTGATGCGTGGCAAGCTCGTCTTTTACGGCACGCCGAACGAAGCTCTGAAATATCTGGGCGCGAGCAGTTTTAAAGAGCTTTACGACAAGCTCGAAGAACCTATCGAAAAACGCCTGCACCAGGCGACCGAAACGAATCAAGCGGAATTCAAACGCCGCCGCGAACAAATCACCGAAGAAATCGCCGAAACCTGGAAACAAAATTTCTTAAAAACCCCCGAATTTCGCCGCAACGTTTCCGAGCCGCTCAGCCAAATCGCGCAAACCGGCGATGCGCCGCGACCTCCGAAACGCCGGAGGCTCGGAATTTTCGGCTCTATGCGTCAAACTTTGACTTTGACGAAACGTTATTTTCAAGTTCTCTTTCGCGACAAATTGAATCTCCTGATTTTGCTTCTCCAAGCGCCGATTATCGCCTTGATGCTCGCGTTCGTAGTGCCGGCGGACGCGCCGCGCGATTTTATTTATTTCGTTTTAACTCTGGTGGCAATTTGGTTCGGCACTTCGGTTGCGGCTCGTGAGATCGTCCGCGAAAAGCCCGTTTACCGGCGCGAGCGAATGGTTAATTTGAGTTTGCTGCCTTATTTGCTTTCAAAACTGCTCGTCTTGAGCTTCGTCGTCGGTTTGCAGATTTTGCTGCTGTTTCTGCCGCTCAAATTTTTTGATTTGATCAATCTAACGCAAATGCCCGGAGTTCTGTCGGGTTTGCCACAGCTTGTTGTTTTGTTTTTAACCGCTGCAACCGGAATCGCGCTCGGGCTTTTTATTTCCGCGCTCGTCAAAACTTCCGAGATGGCGACGAGTCTCGTACCGCTGATCTTGATTCCGCAGATTTTATTTTCCGGTCTGGTCGGCGTTCCGACGGGAGCGTCGCGCGTCGCCGGTCTGGCAATGCCCGCTTCATGGTCTTTCGACGCGATGAAGCGTTTTTCCGGTCTCGACACGCTCGAACCGGAAGGCTCGAATTTGCGCGGCGCAAACGAAGGCAAAGGTTTATATAAATGGATTGAAGACCGCAACGCGGAAATCGAAAGCGAGACGCGCGAAGAATTAGAAGATTACAAACGGCGGATGAAAAATTATCTGGGTGATTTAAAAAACGGAATCCAAGCCACCGAACCGCCCGCGCCCGACATCAAATCAGCCGAGAAACTGCCCGCGAGCCTTCACGATTACGTCACATTTTTGCATCCGTGGATGAATGTCGCGTTGAATCAGGCAGTTTTGTTAATGATGTTTGTCGCTCTCGTTTTAGCAACGCTCATCGCCTTGCGGCGGCAAGACATTCGCTGAAGTTGTTGCTAAAATCACATTTGGAGTTTTGATTTATGATTTTTTCCTTTCGCCAAGCTAATCGCGCATTACTTTTTTTAGCGGCTTTTACCCTGCTCATTTTGCCAGCCTGTAATAACTCTACGGCAACGGGCAAAAAAGAAGCAGGCAGCAGCACCGCTAAATCCGGTCAAAAAACGACCACCGGAAAATATGACCCGACGGCAGTTCCGGCGGAAATGGCTGATGCCGAGCTAACCGCGCTCGACGGCAAAACTTTTAAGATTTCGGATTACAAAGGCAAAGTCGTGCTGATCAATTTATGGACGACCTGGTGCGGGTTCTGCAAAAAACAGATGCCCGATTTGGTCGCGCTCAGCCAGGAATTCAAAGACCGCGACGTTGAGTTTCTAGGTTTAAACGCCGAAAACGAAAAGCTGCCGATGGTTGAAGAGTATATCAGCCAATATAAAATTCCGTACCGTGTCGGCTGGACGAACGACGACGTTTTTTCGGCTTTAAGCCCAAGCGGTTTTCCGTCAACCTACATAGTCACTCGCGACGGGCATTTTCACTGGGCGGTCAACGGCGCAGTCCCGCCGGAACGCATCCGCACAAAAATCGAAGAAGCACTTGAAATAAATTAAGAATCGAGAAGGTAGAGGTAGTAGATAGAAGATAAATTAAAAATGCTTCTATCTACTACCTCTACCTTCTATCTCCTGCCTCCTCAATTCTTTATTCTCTCTCCGCTTTCTTTCGGCTCGACTAAAATCGTCCGAAAGCTCGATAAACGAACTAATCCGGGCGCGGCGTTTTTCGGTTTTGAAACGAATTTGCGCTGCGTGTAATTGACGGCGACTTTTGTGTCTTCGCGGGCTTGGCTGAATTTGGCGGTTAATTCGGCGGCTTCGATCAAAGTTTTCTGCGGCAGCTCGCCTTTGCCCGGATTTCTGACGACCACGTGCGAGCCTGGATAATCAGCCGCGTGCATCCACCAATCGAGCGATTTGGCGATGCGAAATGTCAGACGGTCATTGTCTTTTGCCGCGCGCCCGACCAAAATTTCCAATCCGTCCGAAGAACGATAACGCCGCACGCCCGAACCAATTTCCGGTTCTTTTTTCGATTTCGGTTTTTCGCTTTTCGGAGTTTGCTTAAAGCCTGAGAGCTTATTCTTCTCAACAAATTCGTTCAGAGCCGTTTCATCGCGTAGCTCTATGATTTTTTCTAAATTTGAAATCTCAGATTTCAAATGTTCGATTTCAGATTCGAGATTTGAAATTCGAGTTGTTAATTCCTGCGCCGCATTGCGCGCCTTTGAATAGCGCGCGAAATATTTTTCGGCAACTTCCTGCAAACTCAAATTTTCATCGGCTTCAATCTCGATTTCCGGCGCGTTTTCATCGAAATAATCAATGACAAAAACCCGATTTCCTTCGCGCCGAGCCGCATATAAGTTTGCCAGCAGTAAATCGCCTTGTCGTTTCAATGCTTCCGGCTCACCATGCGCCCGCAAATCCTGTCCGAGCCGCTGCAATAATTTTTCTTTTTTCGTGAGTTCCTGCCGCAAACGAGCGGAAGCTGCACGCGCAGCAGAATCGAATTCGCGCGCCGCTTCGATGTTTGAAAAATAAGAATCGAGCCGTTCGGAAAGCGGCGAAGCCGGAGACAAAGGAAAATCCGACGGTTTTAATTCGATTTCCGAGATAGTTTCGAGCAGTGAAGTTTTCTTTGGCGGTTGAAATTGAGCTTCAAATTGCGGCGGCTGGTAAATTTGTCCGGTCTCCTGACCGTCGCCGTGCGTTTCGCGAAGGCTTTCGAGAATTCGATTTTCCGCGTCGAGCAGAAACAAATTTGCGGCTTTTCCGGTTAATTGCGCGACTAATTTAAACTTTTGGATGGCTTGCGCGCTTTCATCCTCAACCAGAAATTCAAAACGCACAATGCGGTCTTCGACGTCTTTTGCAATGCGCGTAAGCTGCCCGTCGGAAAGCCGTTTGCGGGCGAAAAGCAGAAAATTGCCCGATTGATCCGATTGTTTTTCAAGCTCGCGCACGCGCCGCCGAATCAAATAAAGGCGCGGAACGAGCGAAGGTTCAAAGTTCAAAAAAAGATAACGCCCGTCGCCCGGACGAAAATCAATCGCCAATTGATTCGAGCCGAGCTGAAAAATTTTGCCGATTCTTTTCCCAGCAAGAATCGGCAAAATCTCGTCAATAACAGCTTGTAAAGTCTCGTTATCCAAAGTTCAAAGTTCAGGGTTCAAAGTTCAAGGTTAGATTATAAACTTTGAACCCTGAACTTAATTTTCCCGAATCACGACCGTGCCGGAAAGCCAGTCGTGGACGGCGCGGCGTTCGGTGCTTAATAAAATCGCAATTAACCCGATGCCGGCAAGAGCGAGCGTCAGCAAATATGCAAGCGTGTTAAGCATTGCTTCCAGGACGGTCGCCGCAGAACCGTCTTCGGCGTGAACCGTGCGAAGCGAGAAAAGGCGACCGGCAAAAGTTGTTTCCGCCAGCACAATTCCGCCCGTTAAATAAATAAATTTGATTACCGCAAAAACGCCCAGACAAGACAACGCGCTCTCCAAGCCGAATTTTTCTGCGGTGAAAAATCCGGCAGGCGCAAACAGCGTAACCAGTCCAAACGCCGCTCCCGCGCAAAGAACGATGTCGAGCAATGCGGCAATGAATCTGAAACTGAGCGGCGCGTAATCTTCGGCGATTTCCGGCTGATCGGATTCAGCGTCACGCACGCGCGGCGCGATTTCCTGTTCGACCGCAACACCGCTGCGCGGAGATGGCTTTTTCTGCGGCACGGCAGCCGAAATGCGCATTTGCGATTCGATGAATTTATCCGCGTCGGCTTCGGAAATCATCGGCAATTTGCGCGGCTCTTTTTTCGGCGCGGCGGGAGCGGCTGTAACCAATGGCGCGGAAACGCCAATGCCAACTTCGGCTGTTTCGAGCGGCTTGACCGTCGTTTCAACTTTTAAAGCCGGAGCATTTTCGGTTTTCGGGAAAGAATCGAACTTCGCGTTTTCGACGGCGGGAGCTTCAAATTTAAGCGGTGGCGGAGATTTCGGTTTCGCCTCGATTTCGGCAGGCTGCGGCACGGCGGCGAGCGGAGCGCCGAAATGTTTCGGCGCCTGCTGCAATCTCGGCGCGGCTTGCGGCTCAAAAACCGGCGCAAGCGCGACAGCCGTTGCCGCCGATTGATGAACCTGACGCGACCGTTCGACGCGCTCAAGCGCGCGAGCAATAATATTATTAGCCGCACGATTTTCGACGTTCGGTTTTAGATTGATCACCGTCCTGGAAGATGCGACTGCCGCTTCGGTTTTTTGTTTTGCGGCTTCGACTCTAGTTTCGCGCAGTTCTTCTATTTCATCTCCTCCTTCACGACGCTCGCGCGCAGCCCGCACGCGCTCGCGCAAAGCGTCGCGCCATTCGGATTCGTCGTTTTTGCGCTTTGGAAACTCAATTAGAGTCGAAGTAAATTCGCGCTTTGCGGTAACAGGCGCTTCTTCGGCGACGGCTGTCAGCGGTTCGAGCCGACCTGTCTCCAAATTCGGTTCAGCCGCCTCAGCGACTAAATCAGCGGTCGTTATCTTCTCCGTTCTCTTTTCCGCTGGCGGGTAATAATGCCGTGTCGGCATTTCCGAGCAATTTGGACAAACTGATAACGGTGCGGCGAAGGTCTTCGAGCAGGAAGCACATTGCATATTTTTTAAAACTCAATTGATTTGTTCCGGCGCGTGACTGCTTAAAATTGTTTGCGCCAATTTACTTTTTGGAGTTGAAGTTTGCTTAAAACACGCAACATATTGCGCATTTCTAACCTATTTGAGCGGATGCTATCAAACTTTAAGCGCTTAAGTCAACGTAAAATTTCAACTTTTTTTTCAATTTTCAATATTTTGTCAAATTTTGTTAATTTTGAAGTGATATTTAGTGCCATTTTCTTAAAATTTTTCTTGAGGAGAAGAAATGCCAGCAATTTCTATTATCATCGGCGTAATGCTGATCCTGATCGGCGTCGGCGGCTACGGCTATGGCTATGGTGCTTCGACCGGACACGCCAGCCCGACTGCGCTGATTCCGTCGGCAATCGGTTTAATTATCGCCATTCTCGGCGGCGTCGCGACTAAGGAGAACTTGCGCAAACACGCAATGCATGCGGTGATGCTTATCGCCCTGCTCGGTTTTCTCGGCACTGTGATGGGAATTCCGAAAGCGATTTCCCTGCTGCAAGGCGCGCAAATCGAACGCCCGGCGGCAGCCGTCGCGCAAACGTTAACCGCGATTTTGTGCCTAATCCTGCTCATCTTCGGAATCAAGTCATTCATTGACGCGCGCCGAAACAGAGCGGAAACAATTTGATTTTGTTTTCTGACTCTTAAGCTTATTTTTCTTGAATGAAATTTACAGTTGCAGAACTAGCGGAAAAAATCGGGGCGGAATTTTCCGGCGGCGGAGAAACAAAAATTGAAAGCGTTAATTCGCTTGAAGCGGCACGAACGGGCGAAATCGCTTTTGTCGAAAACGACAAGTTTTTTGCCCAAGCCGCGAAAAGCGAAGCGTCCTGCTTAATCATTCCCGAAAAAGCGGAAATCGAGTTTTTCGGCGCAAAGATTTTAGCTAAAAATCCCAAACTGGCTTTTGCTAGCATCGCCGCGCTGCTGCATCCGCCGAAAAAACGCGAAGCTGAAATTCATCCGTCAGCCGTTATCGCCGAATCCGCCGCGATTGGCGAAAACGTATTCGTCGGCGCGTTTTGCTGTGTCGGCGAAAACTCGTCGCTCGGCGCGGGTACGCAGCTTCGCGCCGGAGCAAAAATCGGCGACCGCGTGAAAGTTGGCGAAAATTGCGTTTTTCATCCGAATGTTTTTGTGGACGACAACGTGACGATTGGAAACCGAGTTGTTTTACACGCGGGAGTCGTCATCGGTGCTGACGGCTTCGGTTACGTCCGCGACACGGACGAATACGTTAAATTTCCGCAGCTCGGAACAGTCGTGATTGAAGACGACGTTGAAATCGGCGCAAATAGCTGCGTTGACCGCGCTGCGTTGCGCGGCGAAACAAGAATCGGGCGCGGAACGAAAATTGACAATCTCGTCCAAATCGCGCACAACGTTTCAATCGGCGAGCGAGTTGTTATCGCTTCGCAAACCGGAATTTCCGGCTCGACCGTGATTGAATCCGATGTTGTTATCGGCGGACAAGTCGGTTTCGGCGACCACGCGCGCGTGCTTTCGGGCGCTGTGATCGGTTCAAAAGCGGGAGTTTTGCCAGGGAAAATCGTCCGCGCGGGCGTTTGGTGGGGCGTTCCCGTTCAGCCGCTCGACGAGTACAAACGGCAAAACGCAATGGTTAAAGGTTTGCCGCGATTACGCGAGGAAGTCAAAGAATTACAGCGTCAAATTGCCGAACTAAAGGCGGAAAAGGCGGATTAACTTAAGTATTAGCGTCTAATCGCCCGCATCCACGCGGGTTATTATGTCAAGTAAACAAATTTGACCTGATGCAATCAGATTAATTTCAGACTTACTCGTCGCATCTGAAAACATCGAATACAAAGAATGATTACAGAAGAAACGGCTTAATCACGCAGTAAGTTACTGAGTCTTTCCAAGTCGCTGGCAATTTCCCTAATTGGTTGGGGTCCCGCTAAACCTTCATAAATGACAGTTCTTTTTCTCTCTAAGTCTTTTGGTGGAATCCGCTTAAACATTTCATCTCGTAGTTCTGTAGCTCTAGTGTAATAGTGCTGATTATATTCATTTTCAAACTCTTGCTGCCAAACCTTTCTCTTTTGTTCTGCTAATTCCTTATTCCTTTCTGCTACCTTCCACTTTTCTTCTTGCGTTTGAGCAGCGCGAAGTTCTATGGATAATTGAGGAGACACAAAATCGGGTTCTGCTGCTCGCATTTTTTGGTTAAATTCGTAGAGACTTTTAACAAACGCGGCTACTTCACTTTTCAATTCAGCATCAGACATCTTTTGAATTGAAGAAACAGTCTTGCCTGTCGGTTTAGCGACACCCTTTTCGGCTTCCGCTTTCTTATAAACCATCCAGCTATCTATCAACAGCAAACCAAAACCTGATATAAGCACTACCACCAATAACGTCATAAACCTAAAAACCTTGCTTAACGAATTAAGTCGCTCATATAAAAACAAGAACGCCGCTGTTCCTAAAATAACCACTATCCAAGCGCAAAAAATCAACCAATGAGCAAGTGCCATATCAATTACCCCTGCGCTTTGAATAGCACTTGTGATATAACCGCCTGCAAGCCCAATAACTGTTGCTGCGCCGCCGACAATTCCTGCAATCTCTTTTTTGCTAATCTCCTGCCAAAAGCTATTGTTTGACGGTATGGAGATAATCGCTGCGCTTTCTTGCACTGATTCGGTCTTTGATTCCGGGTGCACTTCAGCTTTAACCGCTGGAGATAGCTTTGCCTCTTCGTTTGTTTTTGGCTTTTGTGTAGGTCTTGGCTTGGAATTTTTAGCCTGCAAGAATAAATCTTGTATCTCACTTGCATCAAGTAGATAATAGCCCCTCAAAAGGTCTTCAGGGTTTTTCAGGGGCAATTTTGAATTTCCCGAATTATTGTCGCCATTAGCAATGTCGCGCATTTCACGCATGATTTCTAACAAAGGCTCTCCAAAATCTTCGTAAGGCACTTCCGCGACAAAATTCAGATGCGAGAGTTTTCCTATTTCAGATTTTCTCAACAGAACGTAAAAACGACTGGCTGCGCCGCCATAAATTTCGTGAATATATTTTAATTGTTCAACAAAATAAGGGTCATCAAGACTAAAACCGATAAATAAAAATGGCTTTAGAGTAAGAAAAGAAACTAAGGCTCCCAACTTAGCTTTATTATGTTGTCGATCATAGAATTCTTCATATTGCTTACGGGTAAAAACAATATTTCTTTTATCAGCAACTCGTCCGTGTAGATAAAACAGAGTCGGCGATTTAATTTCGTTTCTTTGAAGTTCAGCGAATTCATCCGTTTGCGTGTCGAGAAGACTTATTCTTTCATCTTTAACGGATCTCCACTCTAGAACATCATCAATGTTGGTAGTAAAAACTAAATTGCTTCCTAATTGCCAAACCAATTGTGCTAATTCCAAAGTCTTTTCGTCCGCTTCCTTTTCATCTCGTTTAAAGGTTTGCGTCAATAAATCATTCCAAAGTGGAACGCCGAGCGAATCGAAAGAGCGTTGTGCAATGTCTAAATAATCCGGCGGGACATCTTCCAAAAGACTCTTAATGATATTAGCCTTAGCCGTTTTACCTTCTTTTTCCAATCTCTCGGCAGCTAAAGAAAGAAATTCCCACCAAGTTGGAAAAAGTGGAGTTTTTTCATCCTTCCTCATAATGGCGCGAGATACGCCAGAGCCAACGAAAGGAATAACCTCTTTGTTTTTAAGTGCGTCTCGAAGTGATCCAGAAGAAATTTTTGACATGAGAATTAACAAGCGTCTTGCTATCAAACAATTTAAAGCTCAATGAATCGCCGCTATTATTAGCTAAATCCGTAAAATTATCTAGTTTGAAGAAGCTCTTTCGGCTGCTCCTGCCGTCAAAGACGGCGTTAGC
This sequence comes from Pyrinomonadaceae bacterium, assembly GCA_036400075.1. Lineage (GTDB taxonomy): Bacteria > Acidobacteriota > Blastocatellia > Pyrinomonadales > Pyrinomonadaceae > JALZCH01. The sequence continues at coordinate 11,427 of DASWLV010000145.1, read as the reverse complement.
GCGTCGCGTGGACAATCTGCCTCCCGCGAGCGCGACATTAGCGAGCTGCAAAAAAGATTGCTGATAATGACTTAAACAAAAGCTGCGCCGAAAAGTGCGGCAGAGTTTCAAAGAAAAAAGCTCGGAAGTGTGAAAACTTCCGAGCTTTTTTCTTTGAAGATTATTCCCGAACGGCGGCTGCGATAACAGGTTCGCGCGCAGATTTTTGTTTTGCCAGAGCGCGATTTCGCCAGATGAAATAAACCGGGATTCCGGTGAGCGCGAGCAAATACCCGATTCCGGCTGTTCCGGGTGCGAGATAAACGAGCGTTAATGTGACGAACATCGAAAGCGAGAGAAACACAATCGGCGTCAACGGATAGCCCCAAGTTCGATACGGTCTTTCCAGTGCGGGTTGGCGGCGGCGCAAAACAATCACGGCTAAAACTGAAAGCGCGGCGGAAATCAAGTCAACGGAAACGATGTATTCGAGAAGTTGCGTGTAAACGTTGCCGAAAACCGCCGCTCCGCCGCCCGCCGGATAAGTAACGGTGCGCGGCAAAATCAAGAGCGAAGCCCAGACGCATTGCGCCAAAAGCGCCATTGCCGGAACGTGCTTGTTGTTGGTGCGAGCGAGCGGCGCGAACAAGTAACCGTCTTTCGCCATCGCGTAAGAAACGCGCGAGCCGGATAAAATCAAGCCGTTGTTGCAGCCGAAGGTCGAAATCATTAAGGCGACTGCAATCAGAATGACGCCTGGCGCGCCTAAAATCTGTTCCATTACGGCTGCCGCGACGCGACCGTTTGGCGCGTTTTGAATCGCCGGAAGCGAAAGCGTGACGACGTAGGCGACATTTGCCAGAAGATACAAACCGACAACCGTTCCGCAGCCGATCAACAAAGCGCGCGGTAAGTTTTTGCCCGGATTTTCGACTTCTCCGGCGGTAAATGTGACGTTATCCCAAGCCGATTGCGAAAATAGCGGTCCTGTCATTGCTTTGCCCAGAACGACGACAAATGCCAGCGTTCCCAAAGCGGCTGCGGCGGGCTGCGCTTTGTCGAGCGTCCAGCCGTTCGCGCCGCTGTTCCACCAATCGGCGGTGAAAAGCGCCGCGCCGGAATTCCAGCCGAAAAAGATGCCGATAATCACCAAACCGAGCAGCGCCGCTGTTTTAGTAAATGTAAAAGTGTTTTGAATCAATTTGCCGACGCTCAAACCTCGCGTATTGACGAACGTCAGCAATGCGATGCTGACGATTGCCAGAAGCTGCTGAACGGAAAGACTGACGGCGTAAGAGCCGAAAACGATTGGCTCGACGATGTAATTTGTGCCGGAAATCTGCGGGAATAAAATGCCCGTAAAATTGGCGAAAGCAACGGCGACGGCGGCAATCGTGCCGCTTTGAACAATCAAAAACTGCGACCAGCCGTAGAGAAAACCGATTGGCTTGCCGTAAGCCTCGCTCATAAAAACATAAGGACCTCCGGCGCTGGGCATCATTGCAGCAAGCTCTGCTACGCAAAGCGCGCCCGTGATCGTCATTACGCCTGCCAACAGCCACGCAACTAGCAGCCAGCCGGGCGCGCCGAGCAGCCGGGCGGATTCGGATGACACAATAAAAATGCCGCTTCCGATCATCGAGCCGACTACAATCATTGTCGCGTCAAGCAAGCTCAGTTCGCGCACGAGCTTTTTATTCGTTTCGTTTGTTTCGTTGTTCATACTGTTCTCCCGTCGGTTAATCTCGGAAATTTAACGCAGAAAAATCGAGCGAAAAGGCTCACAAAAAGCAGAGGCGGCAAGTTTAGCAAAAAATTTCCAAAAGCGTGAGCCGTTTTTGATAAATTTCCGGCGTTTGATGTCGGCGAAGATTTTTAACAAAAAAGGAGATATGAAAACAAAGAACTCATTCGATTCGTTTGACCGAAACGAATAAATGCCTGTATAAAATCGCAGACAGAATTGTCAAATATTTTACAAAGACGAATTCGGCGAATGAAAAGCCCGCTACGGAAGCGACCATTAAATTCAAAAAGGAACAAAGCAAAATGCCGCAACGAAAATTCAATCTCTTTTTTCCGGCTGTGATAAGTTTATTGGCGCTCGTCGTTTCGATTTCTTCGGCGCAGGCGCAATACTGCCCTTCGAGTCAGCTAAATTACATCGTCCGAGATGCAAGCGGAAAGATAATCAATCCGGCAAAGCTCGACGCGCCCGATTTTATCGAAGAAGACGTGATGGAGGTTTCTTACGCCGAAGCCGAGAAAACACGCGAAGGTCGCTGGGCGCTCGGCGATGCGGTAAAAGGAGCGCGCGAGCAAAAGCAAGGCGGTCTCGACCGGGAAACAGGCAGCCTTTTTGTACTGCACGAATCGAGCGGCGGATGCAATTTTACCAAGCCCGTAATGTTTCGCTTTACTCTCGGCAAAAAAACGATGAATCTCGTTTTCCGTTTTGCCGCGCCGAAAAGAGATTATGACAGCGCGGTTTTCCTGGTTGATTCGCTGCCGTTTGAGCAGGGCACGTTTGAGATTGATTTACCGCAAAAATCCGATTATTACTCGCCCGCGCTCTGGCGTAAAACGAGCGATGCGGCTGAGGCTCCCGCAAAAATCGCCGTCCATCACATTCGCGGTCGCGTTCTCGATGCGATCACGAAAAAGCCGGTTGCGGGCGCGGTCGTGCAATTCCAAACTTCGCCGCCGTATTACGGCAAATATTCGAGAGAAAGACAAGCAAAAAGCGAAACGAAAACCGATGCCGACGGGCGTTTTGTTTTTGAAAGATTGCGCGGCGATATGCTCGACCGGACGAGCATTGCCGCTGTTTTTGTCGAACACCCGGATTTCGCCGCCGGAAAATACGCCGAAGTTTTCGCGCAAACCGAAGAACAATGGCGAAAAGCGATTGCCGGAACTCCGGTCGTCAATTTCCAATCGCGCGATGATTTAACTGTTGAGATGACGCCGCTTGTGGCAGTTTCAGGACGGATTGTTGATGCCAAAACCAGCGGCAGCTTCGCCGGCGCCGAGAATCTCACAATCTCTGCGGAATACGGCAAAGGCGGCTACGTCGGCGGCGGCTATCTCAACATTCCGCGCGGGGAAACGAAAGCGAATCCGCAGCCAAACGGCGCTTTCACGTTTCGCACCGCGCCGGGCGAAAACAGAATTCACGGCTACGGAAAAATCGGCGGTAAAGGCTACGTTCTCATCAGCCCGAATCCGATGACGAGCATTGGCGCGGATGGATTGAAAGATTTAGTTTTAAAAGTCGAGCGGGATTCGTTTGAAGTCGGAAGAGAAGTTGAAGCGCTCGCCAAACAAGGCAACGAGCATTTCGCCGCCGGACGGTTTGAAGACGCGCTCAAATCTTTTAAAGAAGCCGTGCAGTTGAAACCCGACGAATTAAAAGCGGCGCAAGCAATCGTGCAAACTTACGCAGCGCTCAAACGCCCGAACGACGCAGTTTCGTTTTATCGTCAGACAACCGGCGCAAATCCAGCAAATGCAACCTCTCATTACGGTTTAGGGCTTGCGCTCGACCGCGCGGGAAACGCTGAAGAAGCCGCTGCGGCTTTCCGCGAAGCGATTCGTCTGAAACCGAATTTCGCCGAAGCGCACGGAGAGCTGGCGGAAGTTTATATCCAATTGAAAAAGAACGACGAGGCTTTCCGCTCGGCTAGCGAAGCGGTTAAATTAAATCCGAACAATGCAAAAATCCAAAATTCGCTCGGCAGAGCTTACAATATGCTCGATCAAAAAGCCGAAGCCGTCAAACATTTCAAAGAAGCCGTCCGTCTTGCACCGCGTGTTGCGCTCTACCGCTACAATTTGGGCGGCATTTACGGCGAGCTTGGACAAAGCGAAACCGCGATTTCCGAACTGAAAGAGGCGATTCGGCTCAACCCGAACTACATTGACGCACAGACGACGCTCGGATTTGAATATCAAAATCTGGGGCGTTACGAAGAAGCAATCCGGCATTTGTCAGACGCGTTGCGGCTTGATCCGACGAACGAATACGCTTTGCAAAGCCGCGCTCCGACATTTGTGAGTCTGAATCGCGGCGCGGAAGCCGCTTCGGACGCCGAAAAATTTATCGCCGCATACGGCTGGAAACACGAGCAGTCAATTTACCTCGCGCTTTTCGGCGCGCTCGGTTACAAAATGGACGGCAAAGAAGCCGAGGCGCGAAAACTGCTCGAAACAGCGGCGAAAAATACCGACGAAAAACGCTGGGCGGCACCCGCAATCCAATATCTGCTTGGCAAAATGACAGCCGACAATTTGCTCAAGCTCGCTGTTGACAACGACAAGATGACCGAAGCGCGCGCTTATATCGGAATGAATCTGCTGCTTTCGGGGAAAACGGAAGCAGCGCTGCCGTATTTGCGATGGGTTCTCGAAAACGGAAATAAAAATTTCCATGAATATCGTTTCGCCAAATCTGCGCTTGAGCGCGCCGGAAAATAATAACTAAGTAAACCTCAAAAATGAAAAAGCGCAACTATAAACTGTAAACTATTCACTATAAACTATTTTGCAGAAAACTTTTGTTTCTTTCCAAGACGGTTAATAGTTTACAGTTATGGTGAATTCTTCCCTTTTTGAAAGCGTTCCGAACAAATTTGTTCAGGAAATTTCGATTCGCAAAACAACGTCAACGGTTTGCGGGCGATAACAAACTTCTTCGTCGCACGGCTGAAAACGCAATTTGCCGTTCACGGTTTGCTCGCCTTTGGCGGCTTTCGCGTCAGCTTTGACTGACAATTTAATTTCGATTTCGCCTTCATAAATCAAGAGCGGCTTTTCACTGAACTGAAACTTTTTCAATTCACCCACCGGATAGTTCGGCTTTTCAAACGTCAAACCGTTTTTCGATTCAAATTCAATTGCTGTCGGAATTAAATTATCTTCGCTCGGCGGATTTGAATTTACGTGAAAAGGCTGCTGAATTTTGAGTTTTAAGACGGCTTCGCCCGAATTCCCTGCTTTGATCAGCGTTTTTTCGGCTGAAAACTGCACTGCTTCTACAGGTTTCGGCTGCGCTGTTTTTTGCGCGTTGGCAGTTTGATTTGAAGAATTTCCTCTCGGATTTTCGTTTCCGGCGCAAGCCGTTAAAATCAAACAAAATAAAATCAATAAACTTTGCTTCATAAAATTGCGTTCAGCTTTTTTCTTCCTGCGCGATTTGTTGGGCGAGCCGGGCGAGCCGCCATTTTTTGCGAAAATGTCGAACGATGAGCCAAATCGGAATTCCGAATAAAATCAAAAGCGGCAGCATTGCCAAAAAGACGCGAATCAATCCCAAAACGACAAACAAAGCCGCGTCCACGCCGTCGCCCAACGCTCGCCAAAGCTGCGCGCCGAATCCGGTTGAAGCGGCTGCGAAAACCGTCGGTGTGTTGAGCGTGACGCTGATTGTCGAAAAGCTCGTTTGATTTTCCAAAAATTTGCGTCTGCCTTCGACTTTTTCGATTTCGCCGCGAACCTCCGCCAATTGACGCTGGACTTCGAGAGCGTCTGCAACTGAGCGCGCCCCTTTCATTATTTCGAGAAACTGCGCTTCGAGCGCCTTTTGCGTGCGGATTCTAGCTTCGAGATCAATAAATTCTTCGGTCACGTCCTGACCGGAAACCTTTTCCTGCGCGACTCGCTCGGCGCTTTGCCGAATTTCCGCCAGAGCCGCATCGAACTGCGCCGCAGGAACGCGAACGGCGACGTTAACCGACGTGCGAGTTGATTCGTTTGCGCCGGACGTTTTGGTTTCGGAATTGACGACAAAACCCCCTTTGGCTTCGGCAATTGCCGCAATTTTTCGCCCGGCTTCTTCCGGCGTAGTTGTTTCCAGCGTCAGATTCGCGTTGCGAATTACTTTCCGTTCGGTCGCAGCCGGAGCGTTTTGCGCGTTGGCGGTTTGTTCGAGCGAGATTTTTCTTGTTTCAATCCTTTCTGCGGTTTCAGGTGCTTCTGCAACGCTTGCAATACCTGAATTGGATGTTTGTGACGCCCGTTCGCTCCCGGCACATCCAGAAGCAAACAACGTACACAAGAAAACAGCGATTAAATTTATTTTCAGCATAATCAGTTCCTTTCCGAACATCTTTTATCACTGAACGAATAAATTATCGAATCTCGCGCGCTACGGAATCAAAACCTTTTTTACCGTTTCCGAAAAAAGCGGCGACAGCGCGAAACATTTTTCGCATTGTCCGCACAACGCGCGGCAAAATCAAAAAGAAAATTACGAGAAAAACCAGAACGATAATTCCGATTAAAATCGGCGCGAAAATCGCCAGAATCGCGCCGACAAAAGCGATTATGTCTTCGACAATCGAAAGAAACCAGTTGGAAACCGGCTCAGGCGAAAGATTGACAAAAGCGCGAGCGGTGGCTTTTGTTCCGTGCGAAGAAAGCGCGACTCCGCCGCCGAACAGAAACGCCAAAACCTGGGTTGTCTGGTCTAATTCGCCGACCGCCGCATAAGCCAAAAGCGCGCCTGCCGGAACTCTGATGAATGTATGAACGACATCCCAAACGCTGTCAATATAAGGGACTTTATCGGCAACAAATTCAATCGAATAAAGAAACGCAGCGATGGCGATAACCCACCAGTTTTCGAGAACGTCCAAACCGCCGGGCAATTTAGCCAGACCTATTTTTTGAAAAAGTCCGAGAATGAAAACCGTTGCGTAAAGATTTATCCCGGAAGTCCAAGCCGAGCCGAGCGCCAAACTCAAAGTCGAAAGCCAATCCATCGCTTTTCTTTCCTTTCATCGAAGCCGAAATTATTCTTCCGTTTCGTCTGAATCGCCGGGTTCGCGCTTAATACCGAATTTTTCCAGCCGGTATTGCAAAGTACGAAACGTCAGACCGAGCAATTTCGCCGCTTTTGTGATGTTGTTGTCCGTCCGCTCCATTGCTTGCAGAATCAAACTGCGCTCGACCTCTTCCCAGTTGAGTCCCTGCGGCGGGAGCTTAAAGCCGTCGGCTAAAACGGCTGTCGGGCGTTCGCCGGAGGCAAGTTCCGGCGGCAAATCGTCGAGCGTAATGAGTTCGTCTTCAGCCAGCAAAACCGAGCGTTCGATTGCCGATTCGAGCTGGCGGACGTTTCCCGGATAATGATAATCGAGCAGGGCTTTGCGCGCGTCCGGCGCAAAGCCCTTGATTTTTTGACCGCTTCCGCGCGTGTGTTTTTTGAGGAAATAATCCATCAAAACCGGAATATCCGGGCGGCGTTCGCGCAGCGGCTGCAAATCAATCGCCAGAACGTTCAGGCGATAATACAAATCTTCGCGGAAACGCCCGTCGTCCGCCATTTTACGCAAATCGCGGTTCGTCGCGGCGACAACGCGGACATCGGTTTTCATCTCGCGCGTTCCGCCGACGCGCCGGATCGTTTTTTCCTGCAAAGCGCGCAACAGTTTCGCCTGCAATGAAATATCCATTTCGCCGATTTCATCAAGAAAAAGCGTGCCGCCGTCTGCGACTTCAAACAAGCCTTTTTTCTCGTTGACCGCGCCCGTAAACGAGCCTTTTTCGTGTCCGAAAAGCTCGGATTCGAGCAGATTTTCGTTAATCGCGGCGCAGTTGACCGCTTGAAAAACCTGGCTCGCGCGCGGGCTGTTTTGATGAATCGCGCGCGCAATCAATTCTTTTCCCGTGCCGCTTTCGCCGCGAATTAAAACCGTCGAGCTTGATTTGGCAACTTTTAAAATCAGCTTTTTGACTCGCTCCATTTCCTGCGACGCGGAAACAATTTCAGTGTCGAGCCTTTCTAAGTTTTGTAAAGCCCGACCGACCGTTTCGAGTAGTTTTTCGCGATCATAAGGCTTTTGCAGATAAGCGAATGCGCCCAATTCTTTCGCCTCAAACGCCGAATCAACCGTGCCGTGCGCGGTCAGCAAAATTACAATAATTGATTTATCGAACGAGACCAATTCTTCGAGTAAATCAATTCCGCTCATTCCGGTCATTTTTAAATCGGTCAGAACGAGATCGAAATGCCGCTCGCGGACAAATTTCAAAGCCGCTTCGCCCGAAACGGCGGTCGTTACATCGTAGCCTTCGCCCGACAAAATCATTTCCAAAATCTCGCGCTGGCTGCGCTCGTCGTCAACAACAAGAATGCTTTTTCTCTGCATAAATTATTTCTTTACTGTCGGCAATATTACCGTAAAAACTGTTCCTTCGTTTACTTTTGATGCAACTTCGATTGTGCCATTGTGGTCTTCGACGATTTTTTTGACAATGGCGAGACCTAAACCGGTTCCGGTTTCTTTGGTGGAAAAATACGGTTCGAAAATTTTGTCCAGATTTTCCGGCGGAATTCCGCCGCCCGTATCCGCGACTTCGATTTGCGCGGCGTCATCGGCGTTTGAAATTGTGACTTTAAGCTGACCGCCGTCGCACATTGCCTGGACGGCGTTGAGAAATAAATTGTTGAAAACCGAACGCAGAATCTCGGAATCGCCGAAAATTTCCGGCGGATTTTCGCGCTCTACAATGGAAATTGTCACGTTTTGTTCTTCGGCTTGCGCTTGAACGATTCGCATCGAATCTTCGATTACGCGGCGAATATTGACCGGCTGCAAATTTAATTTGACCGGGCGCGAATAACGCAAAAAATCCGTGATTTGCCCGTTGATTCGTCCGACTTCTTTTTTAAGCTGAGCAGTCAGGCGCTCGAAAGTCTCGCGTTCAGGTTCTTCGGCGGGCGCAAATTTCGCGCGTAAATGGTCGAGCGTGAGATTGATGTAATTCAAAGGATTGCGGATTTCGTGCGCGATTGCCGAGCCGAGGCGTCCGACAACCGCCGATTTTTCGGCTTGCTGCAATTGCTGTTCGAGCTGTCGCGTCTTTTCCAGATTGGCGGTCATTTCGTTAAAACGCGCGGCGAGTCTGCCGATTTCGTCGGTTCTTTCGGCATCCGTTAAGCGCACCGACAAATCGCCGTGGGCGACGCGACGCGCCGCGTCCGACAGATTTTTAATCGGCTGCGTAAATCGCCAGACCAGAAAAACGCCGGCTAATGTCGAAGCGAGTAAAACGATGAGCGTGTAAAGGAGAGGCAAAGCGGCGCGTTGAATCACTCCGCCGCGTTCCGATCTTAAAACCACCAGCACTATATAACGTCCCTCATCCGTTTGCACCGGAACCGGGTGCGTTTCTCCATGGACATCTCCGGGCGCATTTTCCGCTGAGACCGGGAATTTGGCTCGTTCTTCGGCGGTCAATTCCACATCGTCCGGTAGCGGCGGTAGATTGGGCAGCTCGCCTAATTTGAGATATTTGGTTGTTCCGTCAGCGAATTCTTTCGGATTGTATTGATCGTTTAAGCTGTCATAAACCTGCCATTGATCGTCAATCACGAAAATATCCGCAATTCGATTTGAATATTCCTGAAAATTCGGACTTTTTTCTTTGAGCTGAATCAATCGGTCATTAGACGAAATACTGAGAATACCGACCGTCATTCCCGTAACCAAAGCCTTTTCCACCCGTTCGCGGCGTTCGTTGTTTTCCAGCTCATTTTGAACATTTAAATAATATTGCACGCCGAGTGTAGCAATCAGTAAAACCGCGAAAACCAGCAAAAGTCTGCCGCGAAATGTGTTTAAAAAATTCATCTCAAATAGTTAAAGTTAGTTGTTAAATGATTATTTGTAAACGCTTAACAAATGACAATTAACAATCAACAAAATATTTTATAGTATTCATAGCAAAAACTACTTGCACATTGCCGTTTCAGATGTTATATTCAGCCCAAGTTTTGGGGCGACCCGGTCAAAAAAAATAATTACGCCTCAAATCCTTTCCAAAAAGGAAAACAATAAAATTCGGCTGCTGTCGGGCATTTAAATTTCAATATTTTACTTTTGCCTATCGTTTATTGACTTGTCCAAACAAGACAAGCTCTTCCCGCAGCCGGAATTGCAGTTTAAACAAAATTTCAAAATCACGAGGTCTGCAAATGTATCGTAGCTTCTCTTTGCTCTCGCTCGTCTGCGCGGTTTCTATTGCCCTAGGGCTGTTGATAACCGAGACAAACGCGCAAAAATCGAAATCGTCGCCTAAACCCTCTGCCAAGACAGCGGACAAGCGTTCGGATGCAAAATCCGATAAAAAATCTGCCAAAGGCAAAAGCGACAAACAAACCGCCGACACGAAAGATCGCAACAACTCGAAAGACAAAAAGCAGGCAGACGCTCGCTCAAAAAACAAAAAAGACGAACGCGAGGCGCGCAGCAAATCCGACGATAAAAAATCGAAAGATAAGAAACGCGACGACCGCACGGCTGACAAAAAATCTGATAAAAAAGCCGATAAAAAGGACGATAAAAAATCCGACGACAAACGCGCCGATAAAAAGTCGGACGATAAACGCGGCAACAAAAAAGAAGCCGTCGCCGAACGCCGCGAGCGCGAGCGCAAAGAAGCCGAGGCTCGCCGCGAAGCCGAACGTCGCGAAGCCGAACGCCGCGCCGCAATTGAAGCTGAACAGCGCCGCCGCGAACAAGCCCGCCGCGAAGCGATTGCCCGCGCTCGCGCTTTTGAAAAAGGTCTTCGTGATGAAACCGTAGCCAATATTTTGAAAGACGATTTGACCGGCGAAGATATGGAAGTGCGCCGCGCCGCGATTAACGCACTCGGCGAACGCGCCGGATCGGTCGTTGTGATGGACGCGCAAAACGGTCGCGTCGTTTCGATGGTTAATCAGGAATGGGCTGCGCGCAAAGGTTTCAAGCCTTGCTCGACGATCAAACTCGTCACGGGCGTCGCCGGGGTCAACGAAAAAGTCATCAACGAATTCGGCGAAGTCACGACCGCACCGTCACGGCTCGATTTGACCGACGCGCTGGCTTATTCAAACAACGTTTATTTTCAAAAGGTCGGCGGCTCGGTCGGTTACAACAAAATGATGAGTTATGCGCGCGAGCTTGGACTCGGCGCGACAACCGGAATCAATCTGCCCGGCGAATCAGCCGGAAAGCTGCCCGAACCGAAAAGCGGTTTCCCTCTGAACCGGATGTCTTCGCACGGCGATGATTTTGAAGTTACGCCGCTTCAGCTTGCCGTCAAAGTTTCGGCAATTACCAACGGCGGCAAAGTTTTAAAACCGCACATCGTCAGAAATCAGCAGGAGCAAATTTCTTTCCGCCCGACAATGCGCCGCCAATTGAATCTGCCGCAGACGACTCTGCGCGGAGTGATGCCGGGAATGATGGGCGCAGTTGCTTACGGAACTGCGCGTCGTGCGAAAGACGATTCTTTAAACATCGCGGGAAAAACCGGCTCGTGCATCGGTCAAGGCTCGTGGCTCGGACTTTTCGCTTCGGTCGCTCCGGTGCAAAACCCGAAATACGCGGTTGTCGTCGTTACGCGCGGACAAGCCGAGCGCGGCAAATGGGCTTCGCAAGTCGCCGGAAAAGTTTATCAGGCGCT
>DASWLV010000144.1:0-16829 GCA_036400075.1 Pyrinomonadaceae bacterium | reverse complement strand
CCCGAACTCAAAGGCAAAGATTCCGGGCGCGTGACGATTCAACAGCTTTTGACGCACACATCGGGCTATCAGCCTGATTTCGATTTGCGGGAAAAATGGACGGGCAACGAAGGAATGTTAAAGGCGCTGGAAAAAGAGCCTTTGCGCCAGCCAGCCGGAACCAGATTTATTTATTCGGACATCGGTTTTATTGTGCTTGGCGAGATTGTCAATCGAATTTCTAAACAGAGAGTAAATGATTTCATTGAACAAGAAATGTTCTGGCTTTTGAAATTCAAATACACAAACTTTGTTCCAATCGGTACAGCAGCATTGCCGATTTTATCTAAAACTCGCGTCGCGCCAACAGAAAATATTAAAGGTCAACAAAGCTATCTTGGGGGACAATTTGACGGTAAGGATGGTGAACAAATTTTGCGAGAAGTTGTTCACGATCCAACAGCTTATCGAATGGGCGGAGTTGCCGGACACGCCGGACTTTTTTCGACTGCCGACGATTTGGCGCGTTATTGCCAGATGATTTTGAATGGCGGAACGCTCGACGGCGTGCGCGTTTTGTCGGCGAACACGATTGCGCTGATGACCAAGCCTTACGTCGTTTCCGAAACGGGCGCGACGCGCGGGCTTGGCTGGGATATGAACACTTCGTTTTCGGGTAATCGCGGCGAATTGTTTCCGCTCGGCTCGTTTGGTCACACAGGTTTTACGGGCACGGGCGTTTGGATTGATCCGGTTTCGCAGACGTTTGTTGTTTTTATGTCAAATCGCGTTCACCCCGACGGCAAAGGCGACGTTTCGCCGATTCGCAACAAAGTGGCGACAATTGCGGCGTCGGCAATCAACGATTCGTCGCCCGAAAAATTCCGCCAAGCCGAAGCCGATTATCAAGCGCAAATCGTCCCGCAAGTCGAAAATTTCAAAGCAAATCTGGAACGGCAGCGGACAACGAACAACGAACAACGAACGAACAACGCAGTTGTTCTAAACGGAATTGACGTTTTGGAAAAAGAGAATTTCAAACGTCTGGAAAATATGCGCGTCGGCTTGGTGACAAATCACACCGGCAAAAACCTCGGCGGAAAGCAGACGATTGATATTTTGTCCGGCAAATCAACTTTTAAATTAGCCGCGCTGTTTTCACCCGAACACGGCATTCGCGGGCAGCTCGACGTGGAAAAGATTTCCGATTCGACGGATGAAAAAACAGGATTGCCGGTTTTTTCGCTTTACGGCGAGACTCGCCGTCCGAAACCCGAACATTTCAAAGATTTGGACGCGATTGTTTTCGATATTCAAGACATTGGCGCGCGGTTTTACACTTATATTTCCACGCTGCAAAACGTGATGGAAGAAGCCGCAAAAGCCGGAAAACCAGTATTTGTCCTCGACCGCCCGAATCCGATTAACGGCGTTGATGTCGAAGGCGCGATTGCCGACGCAAACAGATTGTCGTTCATCGCCACGCACACGATTCCGGTTCGGCACGGAATGACGGTCGGCGAATTGGCGCAGATGATCAACGCCGAGCGCAGCATCAAAGCCGATTTGCGCGTTGTGAAAATGGAAAACTGGCAGCGCTCGTTTTGGTTCGACCAGACGAATCAATCGTGGGTAAATCCTTCGCCGAATATGCGCAGCTTAACGGAAGCGACGCTTTATCCCGGAATCGGGCTATTGGAAACAACCAATCTATCGGTCGGACGCGGAACGGACACGCCATTTGAAATCATCGGCGCGCCGTGGCTCGACGGGCAGAAATTGGCGGAATATTTGAACAATCGCAATATTGCCGGAGCGCGTTTCGTGCCGCGCCGTTTTACGCCGAACGCTTCGGTTTTCAAAGGCGAAGAATGCAGCGGAGTAAATGTTATTATTATTGATCGCACCAGATTCCGCCCCGTTCGCACCGGAATTGAAATAGCGATTGCTCTTAAAAAGCTGTTCCCGGAAAATTGGAAAAGCGAAAGATACCTGAACTTATTGGTCAACAAAAATGCGTTTGACCGCGTTCAGCGAGCGGATTCCCCTGAAGAAATTGAAACGTCCTGGGCTTCCGCCCTTGAAGATTTCAAAAAGCGCCGCGCGCAGTTTTTGCTTTACTGATAATTGAAGAAAACATTTTAGCCCATCTTGCGGCAGAATGTTGCATTTTTATAACAAAAAGGCGTAATATCACGCCCAACGTTCGACAACGGTTCAAGATAAACAATAAAAATCGGTGAGATTCCTGGAAATCTCAAGAATCCCAGGCAGAGGCGAAGCGCAAATTTCAATTCTGCTCTTGAAATTTTAGCGATATAAGGCATCAGCAATTCTAATCGCAAAATGACAAACCATTAGCAATCTTTGATTTCAGCGAGGACGATATGAAGGACAATCTGAAAAAAAATCTATTTCAAGGCGGTGTTTTCTCGATTTTATTCTTGATGATTTTAAGCATTTCGGCGGCTGCGCAAACCGTTACCGGAACAATTAAAGGCTCGGTGGTAGACACGAATCAAGCAATTGTTACCGGAGCATCAATTGAAATCGTCAACGTCGAAACCGGTTTACAGCGGAATCTGACGACAAATGAGGACGGTTTGTACATCGCCACTTTTTTACCGATTGGCAGATACCGGGTGACGGCGAACCAAGGCGGATTTGCGCCGGTCAGACGCGAGAACATTACGGTCACTTTAAACGAAACGGCGCAGGTTGATTTTACGCTCGACCCATCAATTAGCGCCGAAGTCGTTATTACGGACGAGCCGCCGCCGATTAACACAACAAACTCGGAAGTTAAAGGCACTTTGACCGAGCGCGAGATTGAAGCCAAACCGACGTTTAATCAAGGAAACTTTTTAACGCTTGCCGAAACTTTTACAGGTTATCAGGAAAACCCGACTTCCGGGCAAAACAATCCGACGGCTTCTTCCGGGTCTTCGATAAACTTTAACGGCACGGGATCGCGCGGAGCCACTTTTCAAATCAACGGCGTGAACAACGACGATTCGTCGGAAAATCAAAACCGGCAAGGCGCATCGCTGGCGACAATCAAAGAATTTCAGGTTTTGACCAACAATTTTACCGCCGAATTCGGACGCGGTTACGGCGCGGTCGTTCTGGTGCAGACTAAAAACGGCACAAACAAAATTGACGGCGAAGCCTATATTTATCACAACGACAGCGCTCTCAATGCCAAACGACATTTCTCGACCGCCGTTTCAAAGCCGGTTAATCGCCGCAATCAATACGGTTTTGTTGTCGGATTTCCGATTTTCAAAAACAAATTGTTCGGCTTCGCCAGTTTCGACCAAAAGAGAGAAAGCGGCGCGCTCAATTACACGCGCGATTTGTTTTTGGCGAGCGAGCGCAATTCGGCAAGTTGGTTTACACAAACTCCCGCAAACAACACGCCCGGAAACCGCGCTTTTATTCAATCGGTGATTGATCGCTTTCCGACAAGTCTGGTGCCGAACGATTCGCGCAGCGCGCGCACTTATGCCGGACAAGTCGGTTTTAATCGCCCGCTCGATGATTATTCGGCGCGGCTCGATTGGAACCCGCGGCAATCCGATACGGTGACGGCTCGTTACCAATACACGCGCCAGATTTTTGATAACGAAGACATCATCATCGGCGAGGCTACGCTGCAAAACAATAAACAGCAAAATCTCGGCGTCACTTGGACGCATCTTTTCTCGAATCAAACCGTCGGCGAGTTTCGCTACGGATTAGGCTTGCGAACGACTCTGGTCGGAATCAAAGGCGGAAACGACACGCCGATTATTCGTTTTGTCGGCTCTCCGGTTTCCGGCTCGATTATCGGCAACGCCGGTCAGTTTCCGATTAACCGTTATCAAACTGATAATCAGTTTGTTTATAACCTTTCGACAATTCTTTTTAACAGCCATTTCGTCAAAGTCGGCACAGACATTCGTCCGTCCGCGCTCGACGATTTAGCCGACAGTTTTTCGCGCGGTTTCTATAATTTTACCGCAACCTGCGGCGGAACGAATTACGGCACGGCGTATAACGCTTTCTTAAACGGCTGCGTGACGACTTACACAAAAGGCTTCGGACCGTTTTTTCTCGAAAACCGCCTGCGCGAATACAATTTTTACGCCGAAGACAATTGGAAAATCAGAAGCAATCTGACCTTTAATCTCGGTTTCCGCTATGAATACGTGGCGGCTGCGCGCGAAGTCGAAAATCGCATTAATTACGTTTACGGCGCGGACAAAGACAATTACGAGCCGCGCGTCGGTTTCGCATACAGCCCGGGTTTTAAGAGCGGCATTTTAAATACGTTGTTCGGCGAAAGCGGACAATCTTCGATTCGCGGCGGTTACGGCATTTATCACGGGCGCATTTTCCAATCGGTGTTTTCGCAAACCGGCGCTTCCGTCAGGTTTAATCCGCCAAACGCCGTCCAACTCGGTTTCAGCAACAGCTCAAATCTCGCCGACCCGACAAACGGATTCGTTTTTACGCCGGGCGCGCCTCCCTCGGCTCGATATACCGAAGTACAGGTCAATCCCGAATTGGAAATGCCTTATACACAGCAGTGGACTTTGTCTTACGAGCGCGAGCTGCCGTTTAAATCAAGCGTTAGATTTACTTATTCGGGCAATCGCGGGATCGGCTTGCTGCGCTATACGCAGGGCAATCTGCCGTTAAACGACCCGAACGGCGTCCTGGTTGCCAATCATCCAAACAACGCGCCGAACGTGCTTTACGGCACGACGCTTCCGGCAACAGACCCGCGCCGCACCGACGTACGCGGGCAGACGCTCCGTCCGGCGGCTGACGTGCAATGCGCCGGAACTGGATTGACCGGACTTAGTCCGACAACGCTTTGTCCGGTCGCCGTGCCGCTCGCCGCAAACGAATACAGCTTTCGCGTACCGCGCATCAACGAACGCCGCCCCGATGGGCGTTTCGGCACAAACACGATTGTCGCCAACGGCGCCTGGAGTTATTACAACGGTTTGCAAATCGAATACAAAAAACGCCTCAGCCGCAGACTTTCGGCGAGCGCGGCTTATACTTGGAGCAAAGCGATTGATACGACTTCGGAAGCAACTACCGTCGGTGCCGGAGACTCGAACGTCAATGGTCCCGACTCGCGGCAATCGCGCGCTTTATCGCGCTTTCACACGCCGCATCGTTTTACTTTGTTCGCCGCTTACCAATCGCCGTTTTTTAACAATCGAACTGATTTTGTTGGACAAATTTTGGGCGGTTGGAACATTTCCGCGGTCTGGAAATTCGCGCACGGAACGCCGTTCACCGTAATTAACAGCGGCGGTTTCGGCGATTTGAACTTTGACGGATTTACGGAGATTCGCCCGGCTGTGGTTGACCCATCAATTTTGGGCAGACGCATCAACAACCCGGAAACCTCGGTCGCATCCCTGCCGCGCGAGGCTTTTCGTGCGCCTGTCGTCAATGATTACCGCTGCTGCGTTTTGGGGCGCAACACTTTTTACACCGATGGCACGAACAACGTTGATTTGAGTTTTTACAAGACTTTTCGGCTGCCGTTCGGCGAACAATCGAATCATCGAATTGTTTTCCGAGCGGATTTATTCAACGCTTTCAACAAAGTGCAGTACGGATTTCCGAATCCCGATTTAGCAAGCGTTAATTTCGGACGAATTTTGGGAGAAGCCACCACCTACTTGCCGCGCAACGTCCAGTTCTCGCTGCGCTACGTTTTCTGATTTGCAACGCAATCCGTGCGCGGCGTTTTTTAATAGCGCCGCCGCGCACGGTTTTTGCTTTAATAATTTGGAATTGAAATTTAATTTTCGTTGTTTCTTAAAAAAATGTTACAATCTCGCCGCTTAAATCGCGCGAGACGCTTGCTCATCCGAGTTTTTTGTAGATTCAAAGCAACGAAAATTTGGTGAAATATCCAAAATTCTCAACAATTTTTTGAAAAAAGATGAATTTGCCGTACGAGATTTTCTGATTTTCTACGGTTTTGAAGACAAAATGGCGTGTTTCTCCCAAACACGCCGGTTGCTCGAAATGCGAAAGTAGCTATCAGCAATTCTAATCGCAAAAGAGCAAAGCATCAGTTTTTCTGACTATTAAATTTCTGGTGAGTAAATTATGAAAAACCTTTTGAAAAAAACAATGAGCGTTACAGGGACGGCACTGATGTTGGTTTTTGTCCTTTGCAGCGCAACTTTAGCCCAAGAAACTACCGCCGGTATTGTCGGCATAATTAAAGATGTAAACGGCGCTGCAGTTTCAGGCGCGACCGTGACAATTACTGATCCAACCAAAGATAACGCTGTTGTCAGAACGATGACTACAGGCGAGGACGGATCATTTTCAGTACCAAATCTTCAAGTCAGCGTTTATAACATCACAGTTGAAGCGGCTAACTTCAAGAAATATATTCAAACTGCTGTCGAATTGGACGTAAATCAACGCCGCAATGTTGACATCGTTCTTGAAGCCGGAAACGTTGCGGAAGTCGTAACGGTAGAAGCTGGAGCGGTTGCTGTTGAATTAAATACGCCGACCGCCGGTACTACGATTAACGGCGATCAAGTCCGCGAGCTTTCGATCAATAACCGCAATTTCGTGCAGCTTGTCACTCTCGCACCCGGAGTTTCGCATGATCTTTCCGATCAGGTTTATGTTGGCTCAGTTAACCCTGACGGACAAGCCAATACTATCAATATTTCAGTTAACGGAGCGCGCAGCGCCCAAAACACTTACAGAGTTGACGGAGCAGACATTACCGACCGCGGTTCAAACATTACCATTCAAGGTTATCCCAGCGTAGATTCAATTCGCGAATTTAAGGTTGATCGTTCGCTCTTTCCGGCTGAATCCGGCAGCAGCGGCGGTGGGCAAGTTAATGTTGTCACCCGCGCCGGGACTGATGATTTCCACGGCAATGCATTTGAGTTCGTTCGTAACGAAGTTTTTAACGCTAACGATTTTATAACAAACTCATCACCCGGACTTGCTACAACACTTGGGCGCGATGATAACGGAAAAATTAAACGCCGCCCGTTCCGTTACAACAATTACGGATTCACAATCGGCGGACCGATTTATTTTTTAGGATTCGGAGAAGGCGGTCCTGCGTTCAAAAAATACAAAAGAACCTATTTCTTCTTTTCCGAAGAACGGCGCAAGGACGTACGCTTTCCAACTCTTAACTCAACCGTTCCAAGTGCGGGTTTAAGGCAGGGAGTTTTTCCGGTTGATGTTTGTTTGAGCGCCAATGCGCCGACTGCTGCCACTGCCACATGTACAAATATTTTACCGGCGGGAACACCAATTTCATCGCGCGCAACGGTTAACCCGGTTTCGCAGCAATATGTCAATTTTGTTTTCAACAATATTCCTTTGCCGACAAATCCCGCGACATTAGCGCTGAATTACCCGACTTTTTATCAGGCAAAATTTGATCAACAAATTTTCAAATTTGACACCAACTTTACCGACGATTTGTCGGCGTATTACCGTTACCAAAGAGATGAAATTCCGACGATTGATCCTAATGCATTGTTTTCTCAGGGAACCAGCATTCCCGGAGTTTCAACCACGGAATCAAACTCGCCGGGAAGAACGCACACCCTGTCATCAACCTACGTCATAAACCCAAATATGATTCTCGAAGGTCGTTACGCTTACGGTTACGGCGCAATCTTGAGTAAGAATATTGGTTTGCTGGCAAAAGACAGATCGCCGATTTCAATTCCTTTACCGTATGAAAACTCGCGCGACCGAGTCTCGACTGTCGGTATCGCCGGATTTAACACATTGGGCGGCTACGGTCCCTACGACAATTTTTCATGGAAACAAAACTTGGGCGGTACTTTCACGTGGATTACCGGCAGACATACAATGAAATATGGCGGCGTTTATTCCTGGTACCGAAAAAATGAAAATAACCTGGTAGGTTTCAATGAAGGCTCATTCACCAATTTCCTGAATACGGTTCCTACTAGCCCGGTTCATCTGAGCCTTTTAGCTCCGGGAGTTGCCGCAAACACGTTAAATGCCAGTTATCAGTCATTTGCTAACTTCTTGCTGGGTACTAACGCGTCATTTACTCAATCTCGCTTTGACTACACGGCTGATTTAAGACAAAAAACAATTGAAGCGTTTGCTCAGGACGAATTTCGTTTTCGTCAAAATATAACGCTTTACTACGGAGTTCGATATTCCTTCTTCGGTTCGCCGTATGATAAAAATGGGCTGCTTTCAAACTTTGATCCGTCATTGTTTAATCCGGGTGCCGCGCCGCAAGTAACCGGAGCCGGAAACAGAGTTGTCGGAACGGGCAATTACTGTAACGGTATTATCGTCAATTCGCAAAATTACCAAACCGGACCTCCCGGATTTAATTGCACTCCGGCAGTCTCGCCTTACGGTAAATTTGTTGTTGATGCGCCTAAAAAGGATTTCGCTCCGCGTATAGGAATTGCTTGGGATCCATTTAAAAAAGGGACGACATCAATCAGAACCGGATACGGTATTTACTATGATCAAATCCTGAATGGTGTCTTCTTAAACAACATCATTGTAAATGCGCCGTTTCAACAAACAATCAGCATCAATAATACACGTATTGATCAGCCTGTTCCCACAGGTACAAACCCGACTGCCGCCGCCGCCGCAACGGCTTCAAACCTGCGCGCCGTGCAGCCCGATTGGAAAACTCCATATATGCAGCACTGGTCGCTGGATTTGCAGCAACAGTTAGGCAAAAATACGATCTTTTCAATTGGTTACTACGGCTCAAAAGGAACGCATCTAATCGGCGCGTTTGAGTTAAATGAAGTTCCGCCGGGCTTTGCTAGAGCTTCGAGCTGTGCAACGGGAGCAAATACTTTGCAGACTCCGAACGTAACAACCGTTCCGTGTCAGGTTCCCGGTACTGCAATTGTCGCCGGAACCTCAACCAATCAACTCGATCAGATTCGCCCGTACAGAGGTTATCGTTCGATAACGATGATTAAGCCTCAGTTCAACTCAAACTACAATAGTTTACAAGTTTCCGCGCAACGCCGTTTTTCGGGTGCATCGCAGGTAAACGTTGCATATACCTGGTCTAAAAACCTAACTGACAATCAAACTGACCGCTCGACCGCTCCGCAAAACTCGTATGACATAAGTCTTGACAAAGGCAGAGCAACGCTTGACCGACGCCATGTTTTCTCGCTCAATTACGTTTACGAACTGCCATTCTTCTCAAAACAAGAAGGATTCGTGGGGAAAGTTTTTGGTGGATGGCAGGCTTCGGGAATCGTTTCATTGATGACTGGATTGCCGTTTACTCCCGTTACTTCAAGTTACGATCCGGCTGGACTCGGATTTATTTCTGCGGCAATCGCCGGCGGTAGACCGAACGTACTTTGCAATCCCAACGAAAATGCTCCTCGAACTCAACAACAGTATTTTAATACTGCGTGTTTTGAGCAAAACCCGGCGACAAATGCAACCGGTCTAAGCAACACTGTCGGCAGCGGCAGTCGCGGGATGATCCACGGACCTGGAACCAAACGCGTTGATTTTACAATGACCAAAAATATTCGTTTTACCGAATCAATTCGTTTACAACTTCGCGGTGAAGCATTTAATGTTTTCAATACAACCAATTTCCGTACCTTTAGCAGCTTGAATGTTACATCAGCCGCTTTTGGACAAATCGGAACAGTCCGCGACCCGCGAACGCTTCAATTTGGCATTAAGTTTTACTTTTAAACTGTAAGCCGCAAAAAATAATCAAGCTTGCAAGGAGCTTAATTGCAAGCTTGATTATTCAAGAGAATCAGCAAGTAAAAACTAACTCGAAAGCACAAAAAAAATTGACGAAATTTAATTTGTGTTATAAAAAAGCAAAAGCTCGAACGATTTTCAAGAATCTATAACTTTTCCTTTCACGAAAACGCTGTTCCGCCGCGAACTTTCGAGAGCGAGCAGCGGCAAATCCTCCGACAAGCGGTAATAAGTCATTAGGACTGGTAACTTTAGATTTCATTTACGGAGAAAAATATGAAAAAGAATTTAATGTTGATAAAACTGCTCTTGTCGCTTGTTTTTTGTCTGTCAGCGACGGCTTTCGGACAAGAAACTACCGGCGGGATCGAAGGTTACGTAAAAGATTCGGCAGGAGCCGTTGTTCCGAACGTAACTGTAACCATTGCTAGTGCGAGGGAAAGCGCCTCCGGGACGACCACGACCGGGACGGCGACGGGATTTAGGAGGACACTTACGACCAATGACGACGGATTTTTCCGCGTCCTGCAAGTGCCGCCGGGAAGTTACGACGTTGTTACTTCGCCAACCGGCGGATTCGCCGAAGCCAGATACGAAAACGTATCGGTCGCTATCGGGCGGAATACGCAGTTGGATATTACCGTCAATCCCGGCTCGAATGTGACGACTGTTGATGTCAGCTCCGCCGACGCGCCCCCGGTTGACACAACCAGTACTGCAATTCAAACAACCATCAATGCGCAAAAAATCGAGCTTTTGCCGAAAAGCACCGGTTTTACGAGTCTTTTAAGAACCGTTCCGGGTACACGCCCCGAAAGCCGTTCCGGCGGATTTTCCGTTGACGGCGCTTCCGGCGCCGAAAACGTTTTTGTGATAGACGGGCAGGAAGTAACTAATTATCGTACGGGAACTCTGAACGAAACCTACAACATTCCGACTCAACTTGTGCAGGAAGTACAAGTGAAATCGAGCGGTTTCGAGGCGGCGTTCGGCGGTGCCACGGGCGGTGTGGTCAGCGTCGTCACACGAGGCGGCAACAATAACTTGCGCGGAGAGTTCGGCTTGCAATTTGAAACACCGCAATTTAACGGCAATCCACGTCCTCTCTTGGCAGGAAATACTGCCGCCGCCGGTCCCTTTTCCCGAAGCCCGGAATATTTCAACCCGGCAAAGGAAGAGGGAGTAAATTTTTTCCCGACTGCCAATCTTAGCGGTCCGATCATCAAAAACAAGCTTTGGTATTTCGCTAGTTACAGTCCACAGGTTTTCAACACTGAAGTGGAAACGCAGTATTTCACCCTTGCGCAGGCTGCCACAAGAACCTTCATTGCCAGCGAAAGATATAGCAGAAAGACCAAATACGAATATGCGTTTGCTCGTCTTGATGCTAATCCGTTTAATAATCTGAGATTAACAGGTAGTTTCCTTTGGAATCCTGTAATTCAGGAAGGAAGCATTCCCGGAACGTCCTTCTCAAATGTTACGTCGACAGCATTCGGTTTCACTAATGTGCCGACTGCAAATTTTGGCGGCAGCATTGGCATACTGAGGGGAAATCAATACACATCCCTGCAGGGCGGACGACAAAACTCGAATGTTGTAAATGTGTCCGGCGTTTATACGCCTACAAGCAACATCGTAATTGACGGGCGCTACTCTCGCGGTTTTCTAAACGAAAAACTCGGTAACTATTTTGTCCCCACTGCAGTTCAAATTGCCGCTTGTAACTATGGTCAGGGTGTTAGCACCTCCGTTTTCCCTTGTTCTACAACTGGGGCTAGTTCCATTACAGTAAAAGATGTTTCAATTCGGGAATCTTACGAATTTTCCGGCACAACCATATTTAACGTCGGCGGAAGGCACGAATTGAAGGGCGGGTATCAGAGGTACACAATCCTTAACGATGTCCAACAGGGTAATAACGCAATCGGGGTATTACGCTTTTTTATAGGACCGACTAATTTAATCTCAAGCATTCAACCCGGCGTAACTGCCACGCCCGGCGCGATTGGGACTGGGTCTTTTACGCGGACGGGAACCCGTGGACAGGGATCAAATCTAAGTCAGGGTATTTTTATTCAGGATAAATGGCAGCCAATTAATCGTTTGACTCTGAATTTGGGCGTCCGAGTCGAAAAAGAGAATTTGCCTACATTCAATGGAATTCCCAGCGGAGTCGATTTTGGCTGGGGTGACAAGATTGCGCCGCGTCTTGGATTTGCCTTCGATGTTTCAGGCGACGGCAAGACGAAGATTTTCGCCAGCTACGGTCGCTTCTTCGACCGGGTAAAATTTGCGCTTCCGCGCGGTCTGTTCGGAGGAGATATATTCCTTGAAGATTATTTCGAGATTTTCCCCAGCGACCTTTCGACGAGCTTTAATATCGGTAACGTCGTCGGCGGATTCACCGGACCGAGCGTTTGTCCTTCGACAGGTTTTATCACTTCGGGTGCCCGAAGCAGATGTCAAAGAAACCTGCGGGTAAACGCAAACGAACCTGGTGCTTCGGCATTTACTAGCGGAGCCGTTGACAAGAATCTTAGTCCTTTTCAGCAAACGGAATTCACGGTTGGGGCAGAACGACAGTTGAGTCAAAATTATGTTTTCCGGGTTCGTTATACATTTAAGAATGTAGATGAAGCGGTTGAAGACGCGGGTATAGTCAACGCGGCGGGCAGCGAAGCTTACATCATCGGCAATCCCGGGAGAGGACTTCACTTGGAAACGCTCCAGGCATTAGGATATGCCAAATCAACGAGACCGCAACGCCGCTATGACGGCTTAGAATTCGTACTGGAAAAGCGTTTATCGAAGAGCTGGTATTTCAATGCAAACTACACATTTAGCCGGTTATACGGTAATTACACCGGTTTGGCTAGCTCTGATGAAGCGCATTTGGTTACCGGACGGCTTGCGCCCGGAGTTAGTCGTGCGTTTGACTTGCCGTTCATCGGATTTACCGCCGAAGGCAAGCCTGACAACGGTCGGCTCCCGACTGATAGACCGCACGTCTTTAACGCTTACGGCGCCTATATCTTTGATTGGATGGGAAGCCGAACAAATTCAACCGAAATTTCGGCATTCCAAACCGTTACTTCGGGAACGCCTCAAACAACATCCATTTATGGTCAATCCAGCGTAACTCCTCAGATATTTTATAGTCGCGGCGATCTGGGACGAACACCGGTCTTTTCTCAGACGGATCTTGCTGTTACACACCGCTATAGATTTGGAAGGGATAATCGGTTTACTTTAGTTGCCGATCTCAACTTTTTGAATCTTTGGGATCAGGCAACAGTAACGGGTATTTACTCCACAATGAATACGACCACTGGCAGACCAAATGATGCGGCTTTGTTTCCAACTGCTACTACCGGGCAACGCGCGTCGCTATATGCTAATGGGTATACGTCGGGTGCGTTGCTGCAACCTATACTGAACCACCTAGCCACTACCACTGATGCGCTCGATAAACGTTATAAGATGGCGCAGCTTTATCAATCGCCTAGAACAGTGAGATTTGGATTTAGGATTCTTTTCTAAGGAATCGGAATCTGTAACTTGAACTCGCCTAGAGAAATTTAGGCGAGTTTTTTATTTTAGTTTTGAAAAGTCAATTTCTTTCGGATTAAACAGCGAATACTTACCTTCGCTTCTTTTTTCTCTTATAATCCAGAAGATATGTTTGATTTGCTTTTGAAAAACGCTCGATTAGTGCTGCCGGACAAGGAAATTGAAAACGGCTCGCTTTTGATTTCAGACGGGAAAATCGCGCAGGTTAACGGTGAAGAACAAGATTCGGCAAAGGTTCTGGATTTGCGCGGCGCGCGAGTTTTCCCCGGTTTTATTGACATTCATATCCACGGAGCAATCGGCGTTGACGCGAACGAGGCTGATGCAGACGGTTTGCGTAGAGCCGCAAAGTTTTTAGCCGAAAAGGGAGTTACGGCTTGGCTGCCGTCGCTTGTCCCGGATACCTCGGAAAATTATCGAAAATCAATCACCGCAATTGACGAGCTGATCCGAACTCAAGACGAGGGCGAATCAGCAAATGCACGCGCTTTAGGAGTGCATTACGAAGGACCTTTTGTCAGCGAAAAACAATGCGGCGCATTGCGAACCCGGTATTTTCGCAGTTTTACGGGCGAAATCAATTTGCCCCGACTATCCGCCGCAAACGCCGTTCATTTAACGACGCTCGCACCGGAAATCGAAGGCGGAATCGAATTGATTAAAAAACTGCGCGAGGAAAATTGGATTGTTTCAATCGGGCATACGCGCGCCGATGTCGAAACCTTAGACGCGGCTTTAACTGTCGGCGCGCGACATCTCACGCATTTCTTTAACGCTATGACCGGATTGCATCACCGCGAAACGGGCGTCGTTGGTTGGGGATTGAGCGAGGAAAACGTGACTTTCGACATTATCGCGGACGGCGTTCACGTCGCGCCGCCGATGCTGCGTTTCGCAGCCCGCACGAAAACGCCCGCAAAAACCGTCTTGATTTCTGACTCGGTTTCTCCCGTCGGTTTGGGCGACGGCGAGTTTGAGATTTGGGGCGAGAAAATATCGGTCAAAAACGGAAAAACCGAAAACGAGCGCGGCAGCATCGCCGGCAGCGTCATCACGATGCTCGATGCCGCGCGGATGATGTTAAAGCTCGGTTTTTCGCCGGTCGAAGTTTCGCGAATGGCTGGTTTGAATCCGGCGCGGGTTTTGGGAGTTGAAGCCGAATACGGCGCAATCGAAATCGGCAAAAGAGCCGATTTAACCGCTCTCGACCCGGATAGGAACGTCGTTTTAACCATAATCGGCGGGCGCATCGCTTATCGAGTTTAAGGCGAAGTCGTGTGGAGGATTCGGTTTTTCTCCCAATCGGTTTTTCTGGTTACAAAAAACACTCCCACAAAAATCAGAGCAGCCGCGATAATGGATTTGGAAGTAAAAGGCTCGCCGAGAAAGAGAACGGCAAGCAAAAATCCGATCAGCGGCTGGAGGTAAATATAAACCGCGACGGTCGAAGGAGAAACCCGCGCGAGCGCCCAGGCGTTCAGATAATAAGCGCCGATTGTCGGAATCAGCACAATATACGCGAGCGTCAGCCAAGCTGTAGAGCCGACTTGAGATGAATCAACGCTTGAAAATGAATACGCGCCGAGCGGAACGCAAATTACGCTGCCAAACAAAAACAGCCACGCCAGAGAGCGCAGCGCGCCGTTGCGCGCAATAGTATCTTTTGAAATGGCGAGATACGTCGCATAGCACAATCCGTTAATTACAATCATTAAATCGCCCTTGATATGCTGGGCGGAAAAATCGGCTTGCGCCGGATTGATCAGATAAATCACGCCCGACGCGGCAACCAGAATTCCGCCCGCTTTATACCAATTCAATTTATCGAAACCGAAAATGCTGCTGATTATCGCCACAAAAACCGGCATCATCGCCGCCAGCAGAGCCGAATTGCTCGCCGTTGTGAGGGAAAGACCGGTGACGGAAAGAATCTGATTGAAAGTCACGCCGAGCATCGCATAAAGCGCCAGACGCCAGTAATCGCTGCGGCGCTCAAGACGTAAAGTTCCGGTTAATAGCTGCAAAGCCAAAAAAGCGACCGCCGCGCCTGCAACCCTGAATCCGACAATGGTAAAGCTAGGAAACGCCTGAAGGGCGATTTTTCCCGCTACCGGAAACGAGCCGAACATCAATTGCACGCCCAACAACGCATAATGCGGCGCGAGAGGAGACGTAGAAGATTTTTCCATCTGTTTAAATTGAAATGCTAACAAAATCGCTGGAAACTGTCAGGTTTTTGTTGTCAGGCGGACTGTTACCGAGTAAGATAGCGACACGAAAAAACTCCCCGTATAAAAAAAGGCAGGAAAATTAAATATGCAAAAGCGAACGCCTTTGCCGAAAGGCACGGTGTTGGACGGGCGTTACCGCATCTCGCGCCGTTTAGGAAGCGGCGGAATGGGCGCGGTTTACGAAGCCGAAGACACGCGGCTTAAAAATAGAGCAGTTGCGCTCAAAGAAACTTTCGCTGATTCGATTGACACGCGCCGCGCGTTTGAACGCGAAGCCGAACTGCTGGCAAACACCGCGCACGACGCTTTTCCCTGCGTAATTGATTATTTCACCGAAGGCGACGGCTGTTTTCTGGTGATGGAGCTTGTCCGCGGCGACGATTTAGCCGGGATGCTAGCGGCGCGTGCCGAGCCTTTTGCGGAAGCAGAGGTTTTAGATTGGGCTGATCAAATTCTGGACGCGCTCGATTATCTTCATTCGCAAAAAATCATTCACCGCGACATCAAGCCCGCAAATTTAAAGCTGACGCCGCACAATCGCATCAAGCTGCTCGATTTCGGAATTGCCAAAAATAACCTCGGCGATGCAGCTTCGGTGACAACTGTCGGCAGTCTCGCCGCAACTTTGCAATATGCGCCGCTCGAACAGGTTTTGCGCGCCGATGCCAATTATCACGCCGTGTTATCAGTCAATTCGAGCGAAAAAGTCGAAGCGATTTTGCGCGAAGGGGCAGACGCTCGCACTGATTTATACGCTCTTGGTGCAACTCTTTACCAGCTTTTGACGAAGCGTTTACCGAAAAACGCGCCGACGCGCGCCGCTGCCGTTTGGTCTGGACAGCCTGATATTCTGCAACCGATTTGCCAGCTTAACGGGCAAATTTCGCGTTCGGTTTCCAACGTTTTACAACAAGCTTTAGAACTTGAACGAAACAATCGCCCGGCGTCGGCTTCGGAAATGAGAAAACTTTTAGCCGGCGCTCAAATCAGCTCGGACGAAACGGTCAATAAAATTCAAACAAACGCCGTCGAAGAACATATTTTCATCGGAAAAAGAAACGAGCTTTTGGCGACCGAAATTCAACCGGAAAACGGAAAACTCAAAATAAGCTTCGGCAAACAGCGATTTACAGAATTCTCGCCGAAATTTGAAACGATTCGCGAGCCGCGACAAACGTTTTTAATCGTCGCTTTAGCCGTTTTAATTACCGTCTTCGCGTTTTCGCTGTGGGCTTTGAAAATCAAAACCGTTCCTACGGTCAGGGCTGCAAAATCCGCAACCGAACA
>DASWLV010000143.1:0-10703 GCA_036400075.1 Pyrinomonadaceae bacterium | reverse complement strand
CGAATCGCGCGGAATCGAAGTGATTATCGCAGGCGCGGGCGGCGCGGCGCATCTGCCGGGAATGTGCGCTTCGCAAACCGTTTTGCCGGTTTTGGGTGTTCCGGTGCAAAGCAAAGCGTTGAGCGGAATGGATTCGCTGCTTTCAATCGTCCAAATGCCTGCCGGAATTCCAGTTGGAACGCTCGCAATCGGGCAAGCCGGGGCGACGAACGCTGCTTTGCTCGCCGTTTCGATTCTCGCCAACTCTCGCCCCGAACTTCGTGAAAAACTCAAAAGATTCCGTGAAGCTCAAACAAATACTGTTCTTGAAACAAATCTGCCAAACGAATAAACTCACAAATCTGTGAAGATAATCCTGCCAAATTCGACAATCGGCGTTTTAGGAAGCGGGCAGCTTGGGCGGATGTTTGCGATTGCCGCGCGGCGGATGGGTTATCGAGTGCACACGTTTTCGCCGGATTTCGACACGCCGACCGGGCAGGTTTCGGATTTTGAACTCTGCGCCGAATATGATGATTTGGACGAGGTGCGCAAATTTGCTCGAAACGTTGATGTCATTACGTTTGAGTTTGAAAACGTGCCTTTTCAAACGGTCGAAGCCGCCGCGCAGTTTGCGCCCGTCAGACCGCGCGGCGAGGTTTTGCACACGACGCAAAATCGGCTGCGCGAAAAAAACTTCTTATCAAACAACGGTTTTCCGGTCGCGCCGTTTCGTCACGTTAAAACAATCGAAGAATTAAAAACGGCGGTTGCGGAAATCGGTTTGCCGGCGGTTTTGAAAACCGCAGGTTTCGGTTACGACGGAAAAGGGCAAGCGAAAATTAAAACCGAGGCGGACGTTGAAACGGCTTTTGCCGCAATCGGCGCGCAGGAAGCGGTTTTGGAGGCGTTTGTTGATTTTGAAAAGGAAGTTTCGGTTGTCGCGGCGCGTGATCTAAAAGGGAATTTTGTCAGTTGGGGCGTGATTGAAAACGGGCACGAGCGCCATATACTCGATGTTTCCTTTGCGCCCGCGTTTGTCTCGGAAAGAGTCTGGAGCGAAGCCGTTGAAATCGCCCGCGCCGTTTTGGAAAAGCTTGAAGTCGTCGGCGTGCTTTGTGTCGAATTTTTTCTGACAAAGGATGAAAAACTGCTGGTCAACGAGCTTGCGCCCCGACCGCATAATTCCGGGCATTTAACTTTTGATGCTTGCGTTACGTCGCAGTTTGAACAGCAATTGCGCGCCGTCTGCGGTTTGCCGCTCGGTTCAACTGAATATCTGCGTCCGGCGGCAATGGCGAATCTGCTCGGCGATTTGTGGGAAAACGCCGAACCTAACTGGGAAAGGGCGCTCGAATTTCCTAATTTAAAACTCCATCTTTACGGCAAAGCCGAAGCTCGCGCGGGAAGGAAAATGGGACATTTGACGGCGCTCGCCGATTCCGCTCAAGACGCGGCAAACGCCGTCAAAACCGCGCGTTTGAATATGATTGAATTTTAATATTTTAGAGCTTTCTGCCGAGCCAGATTCCGCCTATAACGCCGAGAAATCCCAGAAAAACGCTCGATAAAACGTAAAACGCGGCAATAAAAAAACGTCTTTCACGGACGAGCAAAAGAGTTTCCAACTCAAAAGTTGAAAAAGTCGTGTAAGCACCCAAAAAACCGACTATCAACGCGAGCCGCCAATATTCGCCGATCATTGCGCGTTCCAGCGCCAGAACAAAAAGCAAGCCGATCAGAAAAGAGCCGGAAAGATTGATAAAAAAAGTGGAAAAAGGAAACGGAGCAAAAAGCTGGGCGAAAAGCTGATTAAAGAAATATCTCGTAATTGCTCCGAGCGCGCCGCCCGCCGCAATTACGAGATATTTTTCGAACGTATCCACGTTTAAGAATTTACATCATTTGTCGAAAACGTCTAAATTTACCGCTGGCGCTCGTAAAAAACTCTCCCGCTGTAAATGTTATTAGCGATAGTGATTTGCTGTCCGACGACGCCCAAACCGAATGTTGTGCCGTTTTCAACTGCGTCGGCGGGAGATTTGCCGGAACGAATTGTGCGATTAATGAAAACGCCCTCAAATTTCTCGGATTTGCCGTTTGTGTAAATTTTTGTTGCAGTCAGCAGCGCGCCCACGATTCTGCCGTTGTTCAGAGTAAATTCTAGCCCTTCGGCATCTTCCCCTTTGCCTTCGACCGCGCCGTTTGCCGAAATGCGCAATTCCAGAGCCGGTCCGTTGCCGTCCATCCGGTAAACGCCCGCATAATCTTCGGGTCTTTTGACAGCGGCTTCGCTGCGGACTTCGACGTAAGCTTCGACTCGAATGCCGTGTTTTTCTTTGACTTTGTGCTTGGTTTTATTAAATTCCGTGACAATTTCCCGCGTCCGCTGTTGAAGGTTTTGCTCTTGACCGAAAACGTTCGCCGGAAGCAGCGAGAGAATGAAAAAGATAATGGCTACGATAACAACAGGCATTTGTTTTGACCTCACTCGAAAATGTTTCTCAAATTAACAAACACCGCTTGCCTCAGATTTGTGACAAAAAATTTTCAGAAATTTATTTTCGGATATGAGCGTAGCGTTTAGCGAGAAAATGCGGCGAGACGCCGATCCAATACAACCCTTGAAACAAAGACCAGCGCGCGAACGTCAAAGCAAAGCTCCGCTTTTCAAAACGCCTCGAAGAGCTTGTCACAACTGATTTCAAATGAACGAAACGCCCATATTTTTTTAACCGCCGGTAAAATTCAACGTCTTCAAAAAGCGGCAAATCGGCAAAACCGCCGCTTTGCTCGTAAGCTGCGCGCCGCGCGAAAAACGCCGAATCGCCGTAACACAAATCCAAAACTCGCAGCTTCGGGTAAAGCCAGGTCAAAAAACGAGCCGCCAATCTTTCCCCGCCGAAACGAATCTCAAAATTTCCGCCGATTATTTGTTCATCTTTTAAAGCTCGTAGAATTTGCTCGCAAGCATTTTCCGGCGGCAAAGTGTCGGCGTGCAGAAACCAGAAAACATCACCGGTCGCGGCTTTCGCTCCCGCGTCTAACTGCCGACCTCGCCCGGCTTCGGTGTGAACGATTCTTGCGCCGGATTTTCCGGCAATCTCCACAGTTTTGTCAGAGCTTCCGCCGTCAACTACTATGATTTCCGGCTGCTCTTTCAAACGGGAAATTGCCGCCAATGTTGTCGCAAGCGAAAGTTCTTCGTTTAAAGTCGGGATGATGACGGAAATCTTCATTTTCGGTTGAGAAATTAAATTTCAACATTAAACCTAAAACTATTAAATGCGAAAAAGCCGGACTGAATTCAGTCCGGCTTTTTCAAAGATTTATTCACCGTTCATCGCGCTAAATCGTCAATCTGCAACCCAATCGGATTTGCGCCCGCGCCTTTTACCCCATCAACGACTTTGGAAATCGTGCCGTAATTGACCGAACGCGGAGCTTTGATAAAAACGGTTTTCTCGGTTTCCGCCTCGCCTCTAGCGTTTTGTTTGACGACGCCGTTTCGTGTGCGCTCTTGGAAAGTTTGCGCGAGCAACGCGTTTAGTTTGCCGGTGTCTTCGGTCGAGCCGAGCGTTTCGCCGTTGTTCAATCGAAGCTGGAGCTTTTCGTCCACGCTGACAATCAAAGCGTGCGGGTTCGTTTTTCCGTCGTTAGATTCGGCGGGCAGCTTCGCCTCAAATTTAGCCGGTTTGAGCGGTGAGATAACCATAAAAATAATCAGCAGAACGAGCAAAATATCAATCAGCGGCGTGATGTTGATCTGCGGCGCGGCGTCTTTCGTGTTTTCAATTTTCATAGATTTTCTCCTCTGCACTTTTTAGACACGGTGTGACCTGATTAGTTCCGCAAAGAAAAAAACTTTTTGTCGTTTTAAAGCGTAAAATGCTCAGTCAATTTCAAACCCTAAACGAAAAACTATGAAAAAATCATTATTTTTATTGGCAGCTTGCTTTTTGCTTTCTGCTTCCGCCTTTGCTCAAACGCAGCCGAAAATGAGCAAAGACGAGCAGCAGCTTCGTGCGCTTTTAAACGGCACAGCCGATGGATGGAACAAAGGCGATTTACCGAAGTATCTTTCGGTTTATACGCCGGACGCTACTGAAATGCGCTCCACCGGACCTGCGGGCGGAGTCGAAGCGATTGAAGAAACGATGAAAAAAGGTTTCTGGAAAACCGGACGCCCGATTCAAATTTTGCGGTATGAAAACGTCGTCGTCCGAATGCTCGGAAAAGAAGGCGCTTTAGTCACCGGACAATACATTCTTTCCGGTGCCGACCGCCCCGACCGCACAGGCTGGTTTACTTCCGTTTGGAAGAAGACCAAAGACGGCTGGAAGATGATTCACGATCATTCGTAAAATGAAAAAATGAAAGGGTGAAAAGGAAATTTAATCGTTTTTCACCCTTTCATTTTCTCATAAATCTATTGCACACCGACAACTTCTACTATAAAAATCAGCGTCGCGCCCGGCGGAATATCACCGTTGCCCGCACCTTTTGAACCATAACCGAGCGAAGCGGGAATAATCAGAGTCGCACGCTCTCCGACTCGCAATTTCTGGATTCCTTCATCCCAGCCTTTAATCACACGCCCTCTGCCGAGCGGAAACGAAATCGGCTCGCCTCGGTCAAGCGAGCTGTCGAATTTGACACCGTTTGTCAGCAAGCCTGTGTAATGAACCCGGACGTTATCGCCCGCTTTGAGCTGCTGTCCGGCTTCGTTTTTTTGCGTGATGATGTAGGTCAGACCGGAAGCGGTCGTCGTTGCGGCTGGCGCGACAGTGTTGGGTGTTGTCATAGTTTTGGGTTTCGTATTCGCGGTTCTTGTTGCGTTTGTTCTCCTGCCGCGTGTTGCAGCCGTAGTTTTTTTCCGCGTTTGGCTTAAAGCGTCTGCGGCAAAAACGTTTAAAATTAAAAGGGCTAAGACGATAGTTTTTTTCATAAAGTTTTAATAATTTATTTCAATCCTGCGGCGCAATAATCAAGAGCAAATTTCCTTTTTCGGTATATATCTTTTGGTGAAGGCTGCCCGGTTCGGCGCGATGATAATCGCCGGGACCGAGCTTTAGATCGTTGATGTGAAAATCGCCTTCGATGACAAAACATTCTTCCGCGCCGCTGTGTATGTGTCTCGGCGCCTGCGCGCCCGGCTCCATTTTGTAAAGCGAAGTAACAGTTCGTTTCTCCCGGTCAACATATAATTGTTTAACTAAAACGCCTTCGCTCAACATCTGCCACGCTCCTTCCGCCGCGTAAAGCGTAAAGAATTTCGCCGCTTCTCCAGCCTTTTCCGTTTGTTTTTGGCTGTCAGCCTGTTTCTCTTCCGCGATGCGCTTCATCAATTTATCTTTAACCGTCGCGGAAGGCTCAATAACCGGCGCGGCAAACGCAAGTGCAGCGCAAATCTCCTGCTGCGCCGCTAATTCAGCCGCGCAAAGATCGCAGCCTTCGGCGAGATGTCGTTCAAAAGTAAGCTGTTCTTCGGCTGTCAGCACGCCGATTGCTGACAAAAATGCCCGCTCCTGCAATTCGATTTCTGATAATTCGTGTTTCATTACTAATTCGAAGAATTTCCAAGCCTTTCAACCATTTTGGACATTCCGTCGCGCAAATGCAGTTTGACTGTTTCGAGCGGCAAACAGAGCCGTTCGGAAATTTCCGTTTGATTCAAACAGGAAAAATACGCAAGCGCGATAATACGCCGCTGTTCGGGCAAGAGCTTGTTAATAATTGAGGAAACAAGTCTGTATCGCTCCGAAATAAAGTCGTTGTCGCCGTTTTCCAAATGCGCGATTTCGCCGCACAACGAATCGGACGATACTTGGATGTTTTGTAAAGCTGTTTTTGCAGGAAGTTTTTCCTGTGCTCTCATTCGCGCAATTGAAATCAACCACGCCAGAGCCGAACCTTTGTAGGATTTATACAAATCGGCTTGTTTCCAGATTTGCGCGTATGAACTTATTAAAACTTCTTCAGCCGCCGCAGTGTCGCCGAGCATTCGCATTACGAGCGAAAAGATCAATTTATTTGTCAGGTCGTATAAAGCAGCCAAAGCGGATTCATCGCCGTCGGCGATTTTCTCTAAAAGTTCTTCCAATTCGTGATTGAACATCTGAGAATTAAACCCGCCGCCCGCTGCCGCGATACGGCTTTGAGCATTAGCGGCGTCGAAAAACCTGACAGTTGATTGAATTTCTATTACTTTTGAGAGCTGGTTAATTCAGAACAGCTTTTTCCTGAGTTGAATGCAAGTATAGCAACAGAAAATATGATCGTAAAGCTGAAAAACCGGCAATTGCAGACCGAAGTCTGAAACTCATTTCTTCATCTTCGCCTGCTGTACGCCCCGCTGATGCTGGTAAAAAAGGCGGTAGATAGCGTTAATCATTTGACGTTGGCGGAACTCGCCGAATTTGGCGTCGGCTTCGAGATTGATATAAGGAATATTTCGCAGCCCGGCGAAAACCGAGAGCGAGCCGTCGTCAACCGCGCAATTCTTGATTTGCAGCTTTGCCGCTGGTTTTTGCAGCACGACGCTGAAACCTTCGGCAATGAAAAAATTCATCAGCGTTGGAGTCGAAACAAACACAAAATTGTCGGCGTCATATTCGCTGTTTGAAAGATAAACGCCTTCAATCTGATGATGAAACTCGGTTTGCGACAGATTCATCGCCGCAAATCCGGTTGAAAAACTGAGCGCGGTTAAATCTCTCGATTTTTGAGCAAACTCCGTTTGCTCATCAACGTCGCGGTTGTTGTGAATGGCGACGAGAAAACGCTCGCCATCGCGCAAACGAGCGCCGTCAGCGAGAATAATCTTTAACAATCTTTCGCCAAAATCTTTGACAATTGGTTCGATTTCCGGCGCAAACTGTGAGCATTGTCGCCCGTTTTCGGTAAAAATCCGGTTCGGGTCAAGGCTGTAATTCACGCCTTTAAAACTGAAATTCAAACGTCGCTGTCCATTGCCGTTTTCGTCGAGCGATTCGATTTCAACGAATCTGCCACCCGTTTTCTCTATCGCTTCGCGCCCCAGACGAACGGCGATTTGCTCGTTGTGATGCGGCGAAACAAACGTCACGCGCGCGCCTTTTCGCTCGTAAACGTTGATTTTTACAGTCGAATCGCCAAGCGCCAGAGTTTGCGTTTCTTTTTTCACACCGTTGTTTTGTGCGGCGGCAAACTGACAGAAACAAATCGAAAAAATCGTGATAATACAGAAAAATAATAATTGCTTCATTCGCTCCGAAGTTCTCCCCGTTATTTATTAACGCGGATTTTA
Organism: Pyrinomonadaceae bacterium; assembly: GCA_036400075.1. Lineage (GTDB taxonomy): Bacteria > Acidobacteriota > Blastocatellia > Pyrinomonadales > Pyrinomonadaceae > JALZCH01. The sequence goes on along the minus strand of DASWLV010000143.1, from coordinate 3,436 downwards.
GCTGGTTTTGAGTTCAGGTATCTTAACAGCTTTTCACGCTCTTTCACCGCCAAAGTTTCAGATAACGCCCGAACCAACGCTGCACAAACGGCGATTTTAGAGTTTCAATCGTGGCTTCTGTTCCGGCGGCTTGCACAATCTTCGAGAGCGTCGGGTAAACCCGAACGATTCGATTCAACTCGGAAATCTTCAAACGATTTGTAATCGCCCAGACAAATTCGTGAATGATTTCGCCCGCACCAGCGCCGACAAGATGCGCGCCGACGATTTCTCCGTTTGTTTTGCAAACGATTTTCGCAAAACCGGCAATTTCGCCTTCGGTTTGCGCGCGGTCGTTTTCGTCAAAATTGACTCGATAAACTTTGATTTTATCACCGAATTTGCTGCGCGCCTCAGCTTCGGTCAAACCGACGCGCCCGATTTCCGGTTCACAAAACGTCGCCCACGGAACGGCTCGATAATCAACTTTTTTCAAAAACGGGCGAAACAAAAATGCGTTGTTGATAACCGTTTGCGCTTCATAATCGGCTGCGTGTGTAAACTGAAAATGCCCGGTCACGTCGCCCGCCGCGAAAATATGTTTCGCCGTCGTTCGCAAAAATTCGTCCGTGATTATTCTGTTTTTCTCAAATCGGACGCCCGCCTTTTCCAAATCCAAACCGTCCAGATTCGGTTTTCTGCCCGCCGCAACCAAAATCTCGTCCGCTTCTATTTCAAACGATTCCCCGCCGCGCTCGACCACGACAAACTTTTTGCCGTTTTCGGTTCTGACTTTGACTGCTTTCGTTTTGGTCAAAACTTCAGTTCCTTCCGCGCGAAAAACGGTTTCGATAAACTCGGAAACTTCCCGGTCTTCTTTCGCCAAAATGCGCTCGTCCATTTCGATTATCGTCACGCGCGAACCGAAACGCGCGAACGCCTGCCCAAGCTCAGCGCCGATTGCTCCGCCGCCCAAAACAATCAGTTTTTCGGGCAAATCTTTGATTTCAAAAATCGTTTCATTTGTCTGAAAACCAGTTTCCGCCAAACCTTCCACCGGCGGAATCGCCGCGCTCGATCCGGTCGCAATGCAAAAACGCTTTGCTCTGATCCGTCGCGTTTCGCCCGTTTTGAGCCGAATTTCGATTTCGCGCCCATTCAAAAAACGCGGCTCGCCAAAAACGACTTCGACGCCCATTTTCTCAAAGCGTTCAGGCGATTCGTGCCGTTCGATTGTTTCGATGACTTGCCGCACGCGCTTTGTGATTGAAGCAAAATCGTCGTTTTGAAAACCAAAATCCGCAATCCGAAACCCGAAATCGCCCGCCCGCTTTACGTCTGCGGCAAAACGCGCCGAGCGAATCAGGGCTTTCGACGGCACGCAGCCCGTATAAAGACAATCGCCGCCGAGCGCGCGTTTTTCGACGAGTAAAACTTTCGCTCCCAACAACCCCACGCCGCCTGCCGCGACAAGCCCGGCAGAACCGCCGCCAATCACCACAAAATCGTAATTTTCGCTCATAAACAAAAGAAAATACGCGCGGTCTTTCCAAAAACGATTTACTCGCAAACACGAAATTCGCCAAAGCTTGATTTTCTTTCATTTTTCTACAGTTGAGCGTTTTGTGGTAATCTCAACCGTTCGTAAAACCCAAGTTTAAAATCAATGCGTTGGCTTATTTTAATTTTAATTCTAGGTTTAGCAAGTTGTAATGCTAATCCATCAACAAACAGTGTTACGCCCGCCGCTAACACTTCAGTTTCAACACGGACGGAAACAATTGAAGCGATTTCGTCTTTACCGGATAATTTCAAACCAGCTTACAAAATTGCTGACATACGAGACGTTAGCTTCGGCAATATGAAACGTTACGCTGTGAGCATTATGCTTCCTGCTAACTTGAAAAAAGAAGAAGTTGAGCAAAATTTTAAACATGCCATTTTGCAAACTTACAAAGACAAAAAGCCGGATGCAATTACAATTTGGGGGTATCAAGACGGCGATGATATAAAGCAACCAAATACAGTTGGAGAAGCTGTTTTTGCTCCAAACGGCAAATGGGAAAATGCCAGCGAGAGTAGCAGAAGTTTGCAAAACTACCAAACAATCATAAAAGTTAAAGACAGCTACTTAAACGCAAACAAAACTATATCTGTTGGAGATGTTGTTACACTAACGGCTTTTAAATCTGATGTTGTAAAAGACAAAGACACTAACTCAGTTCGGATTTGGAACGATTATGGAAATCGTTATGATTCAAATATTTTGATAAAAGTTCCAAACGGAACTAAAGCTAAAATTGTTGAGAAAAAACAGACTGGCGCGGGGGATTACATTTCACCAGTTTATAAAGTTGAAGTTAATCCGAAAACAGGTTGGGTTGATTCATTTGACATCAAAGAATATCTAGACAATGAATCTAAGAAATAAAGACCAACACCTCAGTTAAGAAACGTGAAGGCAAAAAATCAAACAGAAACTATCTCCGCCGCCGACCTTTTAAAAATGGCAACGGAAAAACGAGATGCTGGAAATATATTTGCGGCTATTGATTTATTAAGAAAAGCATACGCAGAAATTGGAAACGATTTTGTTTCTTATCCGGTCAGCACGTTTCTTCGATTACCGCTATATTTACAGCAAGCAGGGCATAACGAAGAGGCTTGGCGAGAATTTAATCTTTTGTTGACTCGTGGTTTTCAAAAACAGTTTAAAAATCCTGAACTTTTGCCGATGGAGCATTACCAAATTTACGATAAAATGCGTTTATTTCTGCAACGCGAAAAGAAGTTCGACCTTGCGGTTCATTTTGGGATTTTATCTTATATTTCTTGGGCAATTGGTTTATTTCATCAAAATCGTGTTGATGAATTGAAAGGTTATATCGAAGATGAAAACATTGAGTCGAATATTATCCCATTACTAAAAAAAGCTAAAAAGTTAAATCTCAAAGATGAACTTGTGGCAGTCGTTGTCGCAGAAATAAAACTTTTGCCTAACGTGGATTTTGCAAATTTAACGAATCACGTTGATGCAGTTATATTTCGTTGATTCTACCGAGTTTCGCACCTAATAGACCAATTAACATAACTAGCAAATAGCTTATTATCAAATTTGAGTGGTGAATTTCATTAGTTTTACATCAACTCAGTTCCGCTATTAATTTCAAAAAAGAGTTTTTCTACTTATTTGCAAAAAACACTTGACAAATGGTCGTTACAACGAGTATTTTAGTTTTATGGCTGGATTGCTTGAGGAAATCAAACAGACAAAACCTTTTGCGAGCAAAGAGGAAGAAGTTTATCTGAATTTGCAGCGAACGGCTGAGGCTTTGCGCTGGTCTGTGGTGGAAACGCTCAAGCCGTATGAATTGACCGGCTCGCAATATAACGTGCTGCGAATCTTGCGCGGAGCGGGCGCGGAAGGCGTTAAATGCAGCGAAATCAGCGAACGTCT
>DASWLV010000142.1:0-9940 GCA_036400075.1 Pyrinomonadaceae bacterium | reverse complement strand
TTCTAATAATTCATCAATTCTAATTTCAATCATCATTCGTGATTTCCATTTGCTATTAACTTCAATAAACGCTTTTAACAATCTATCCTTATATCACACATCTAAGATATATCCTATACTTGACATATACCATAACGGGATGTAAAATAATAGAGAATTGAGCGTAGCTCGCTCTCTTCTCAGTTTCTCTGGAAATTGCCAGACTACCTGAAATTCCACAGCAAAAGCTGCAAAAGAAAGCAAAATTATCTTTCTGCTGCAATCTCCTAAAAACCGCGAGGAATATCATTTTCTGCTTTTATGATGTTGATGTTGCACGGCTTACAGGAAAACAAGAACAAATTTTTATGTCTAAATTAACTATCAGAGAACGCCAGATTAACAATACCAGCGTGTTAGACCTGGACGGCAAATTAAGGCTCGGCGAAGGCAGTCAGGAGTTTCACAATGCGATTCGCATGCTCGTCGAAAAAGGGCGAAAAAATATCGTCGTCAATCTTGAAAACGTAACGTCTATAGATTCGAGCGGATTGGGCGAATTGGTGGCGGGATATGTCGCGGTAACGCGAAGCGGCGGGCAAATAAATTTGCTGCACTTGTCAAAAAGAGTTCACGAATTGATGTTTATGACAAAGCTTTTGACTGTTTTCGACGTTTACGATAGCGAATCCGAAGCAGTTAACAGTTTCAAAGCGCCCGCCGAAAATTCTCAAATGCGACAGCCTGCCGCCGAAAGTGGATTGCTATGAAATGTACGAGCAGGAAATAAGCCGGGAAACACAAAAATGCGCATGGTGCGGCGGAACCGGAAACAAAGCTTTATCGGCGAGTTATGTTGTCTCGTGTGTGGTCTGCGCCGGAAAAGGCTGTTTTACGACGCTTGAGCCTGCGGCGCGCTGTCATCAATGTCTCGGCACAGGCAGGCGCAATCAATTCGACTCTTGCCCGACTTGCATTGGCAGAGGTTGGATAATTGTTTTCGGTCAGGGATAAAAATTCTCTAACAAAACGGCAAAGCAACGATTTTAAATTAACAACTAATGAAATATCCGCAATTAGAAGAAAATATGCGAAACGCAAAATCTTCTCTCGACCTGGCTTCCAGCGAAAATGTCGTTGAGCTGTGCCAAAAGTATCTGGCGACATTAGCCAAATATCGCGACGAGCTTTATAAATTACGCGGAGCGCCCGAAATTAATCTGCAAGATTCTCCATTGCCGCCGGGAGAAGTAGAAAATCTCAGAAAAGAAATCCGCGCGTCTGTGACAAATATTACGACGGAACATAACAGAGTCGAGGCGCTTCTCAAATCGTTTACGGCAATCAACGGCTTTGAGGCTGTCAACACATTTAATAGCCACAAATACAAAGGTCATAGCAATTGGGAGTTAAAAGCCGGAGGCGTCCGATTTCAAGGCGGCGCGGAATCAGACCGAATAGCAATTTATGAAGCTGTCGAGACGGCAAGCCGTCTTCGCCGTGAAGAATATTCCAGCCGCAACAAAACTTCATTTCAAAATTTAAGCATTTAACATTAAAAACAACAAAAACAATGAACAATCAAACTAAAGCCGTCGTCAAAAACCTCGACGCAAATGCGCCGAAGATGCAAAAGCGTGAACTAACCGAATCAAATTTCGAGCTTGTTATTTTAGCCGCCCAAAGATGTCGTCAACTGGTTAACGGAGCAACCCCGCATATCAACGTTCCTGACAAAAATCCGAGAAATACTTATACCGCCATCAAAGAAGTCGAATTGGGACTTATCAGTTTCAAAGGTAATTACGACGAATAGTCTATAGAAGTAACGCAATTGGCGACAGAAACACGACCGTTAGGGAGTGTGCTTTATTTTACACACTCCCTAACGGTCGTGTTTCTGCATTTTCATTTCAACTGCGTAACTTATAAGTCTATTAATTGCGGGCAGGTAGAATTACTCTTTTATTTGTCTAAAGAACTAAAAAAGCAAAGAAAAAAGGACGAATAACCGAATCGTCCTTTTTTCTTGTTTAATTTTGTCGCCAATTATCGAGCTTTAACCGGCGGCGTATTTGAATTAGTGTTCGTGTTTCGGTTGCCGTTTGAATTCATATTTGCATTTGAATTCATATTGCCATTGCCGTTGCCGTTCATATTCATATTTCCGTTCATATTCATGTTCCCGTTCATATTTCCATTCCCGTTCCCATTCATATTCCCGTTCGTATTGCCGTTGTCGTTTGTGTTTGCATTCGTATTCCCGTTGCCGTTCGTATTGCGGTTGCGGCTCATATTACCGTTCGCGTTACGAGACATATTGCCGTTGGCATTACGGGCGCGATTGCCGTTGTCGGTGTTGTCGTTTTGATTGCGGCGCATATTGCCGTTGGCATTGCGCGCCATATTTCCGTTTTGGTTGCGTGCGCGATTGCTGTTGTTTTGATTGTTGCTGTTGTTCTGATTTTGCTCAACGCTTGCGAACGTTGCGCCGGTCATCATCAATCCGACAATCAGCGTGAGAGCGACCAAAGCTTTCTGCATTTTCGTCATTTTTTTTGCCTCCGTTCAAAAATTTCAGAATCGGTTTTTGAAACCGATTCATTATATTTTCCGAACTTTATTCAAACTATGCTGTGCGTTAATTATTGAGCGAAAATAAACTTCACTTCTGTCCGAAGGCATACAAAACGGCAAAAAAGATATTTCCATCAAGGCGCCAAACGCTCGATTTTCCAAATTTTTGAATCAGTTAACGAATATAAAATGCGGTCGTGCAGACGCGAAGGGCGACCTTGCCAGAATTCGATTTTTTCCGGTTCAACGGCATAACCGCCCCAATGCGCCGGGCGCGGCAAAACGTCGGAATCTTTATATTTTTCGGCGACTTCCTGATATTTTTGTTCGAGCAATTCGCGGCTTTCGATTGTTTGACTTTGCGGCGAAACCCAAGCGCCGATTTGACTCGCTTTCGGTCGGCTTTGAAAATATTCGGTAGAAACGGCTTCGGAAATTTTGCTCGCCGCGCCTTCTATTCTGACTTGTCGTTCCAATTCTTTCCAGAAAAACAACAAACACGCGCGCGAGTTTTGCGCCAATTCTTCCCCTTTGCGGCTCCAGTAATTGGTAAAAAACACGAAACTTTCGTCCGTTAAGCCTTTGAGCAAAACAATCCGCGCCGACGGTTTTCCGGTAGCGTCGGAAGTAGCGAGCGTCATCGCGTTCGGCTCTAAAACGTTTGAATTTAACGCCTCTTCAAACCATTTTTGAAATTGTTCAAACGGATTCGCGGCAACGTCTCGCTCATCGAGCGACGCTTGTGCGTATTCGCGGCGCAGTTGTTGAATATTGGAAATCATAATTTTATTTTTACAAAGGCGTTGCGATTTTGCGAGCTTCGAGCAATTTTAGTTAAACTCAGCTTCGATTATGCTGCTCAAAATTCCGTCCGTCGAGCTTTATACACACAGAGATTTTCACAGCGATGCGTGGCAATCGGCGGCAGCCGAAATTTGTCGCCGACATCATCTTGCGTTTTCCGAATTACAACGCGCCGGGCAAGGTGAAAATATAATTTTCTTTGTTGACGAACGCTTCGTCATAAAAATTTTTGTAGAGCCGCGCAATAATTTTCCGCGAGAAAAGGCGTCGCTCGAATTCGCGCACGGGAAAACGAGCTTGCAAACGCCGGAAATTCTTTTTGTCGGCGAAATCGAAGGTTTTCCGTATCTCGTCATCACACAGCTTGCGGGCGTTTTGATGCGCGAGATTTGGGGAGATTTCGAAGATAACGAAAAACTTCCGGCGGTCGAACAATTAGCCGTCGCCGCACGGGAGCTTCATTCTCATTCGGTTCCTGCCGATTTCGGATTTAAACGCGACTGGCACGAATTTGTCCGCAGACAATCAATGGAAACTCTTGAAAGACAACGGCGAGGCGGCGTGAACGCCGAGGTTTTGGCGGCTTTGCCTGAATTTATCGAAGCTAATCTAAAACTGCTACCGCAAACAATCGAGCCGGTTTTGCTGCACGGTGATATTCATCCGGGAAACGTCTTGATGCAGGAAAGAAACGGGCGCTGGGAAGCGACGGGTTTGTTTGATTTCGGCGATTCGTTTCCCGGATTTTACGAACACGAGTTTGTCGCGCCCGGCGTTTTGGTGATTCAGGGAAAACGCGAGTTGCAGCGCGCGCATTTTCTCGCTTACGGTTACAAGGAAACTGATTTGGATTTGGATTTTCGCGCGCGTTTGATGCTGCTGACAATTCTTTACGAATGCAGCAATCTTCGCCGTTACGCCGAACGCCTCAGACCGGAAGCCGTCAATTATACGTTTGAAGAGCTTGAACAGGCGATTTGGGCTTTTTATTAATTGCTCAAAAACGCTTTTAATAAAAAATGTTCCGATTTTATCGGACTTATGTTAAAGTCTGCGTTGTAACTGTTGTTACTAAAACAGCTTAGCAAAAGGAGAAAATAATGGCAGCTAAAAAGACATCGGGCGGCGAGTCTGAAGAGCAAAATACCGAATCTTCGGGCGGCGCTGCAAATAAATCAGCAGGCGGCGGTAAAGGCGGCGGCAAAGGTTCCGGCGGCGCAAGTAAAGGTTCAGGCGCTAAAGGCTCAGCAGGAGGTAAAGGAGCAGCCGCCCAAACAGGCGGAAGCAAAGGTGGAGGCAAAGGCGGAAGTAAGGGCGGAGGAAGCGCCAAGAAATCCGGCGGAGCATCGAGCGGCGGCAAAGGCTCTACAACAAAGAGCATTTTAAATAAAGTCGGCGAAGTTGCCGCTGAAGTCGCGATAGGCGCGGCAACCGAAGCTGCAATAGGCGCGGTTAAAGGCGCGGTCGAAGCCGTCGAAAAAGCGACCGGAATTGGATCGGAAGGCAGCGGCAGCAAAGGCGGTTCCGGTTCAAAAGGCGGCAAAGGCGGTAAAGGCGGCGCAGGCAAGGGCGGTTCGTCTAAGGGCGGCGGGTCGAAAGGCGGAGGCGGCAAAGGCTCGGCAAAAAAAGGATAAATCCAAGAGACAAGCTACAAGAAACAGGTTACGGGAAAAGATTTTACTGGTTTCCCGTAACCTGTTTCTTGTTTCTTTTGATTTAGACTTTAGCGTAAGTCAAACCGGTCTGTCCCTGATATTTTCCCCCGCGATCTTCGTAAGAAACGGCGCAATTTTCGTCAGATTCAAAAAATAAAATCTGTCCGACGCCTTCGTTGACGTAAACTCTGAGCGGAAGATTCGCCAGATTTGCAATCTCGACCACCAATCTGCCCGTCCAACCGGCTTCGAGCGGAGTTGTATTAACGAGCAAACCGGCGCGCGCGTACGTACTTTTTCCGAGCGCTATTCCGGTTACATTGCGCGGCATTCGGAAAGTTTCGACCGTCACGCCCAAACCGTAATGATGCGGCGGGAGCAAATAATAACGCGCGCCGTCTTCGGCGGTTCTGAGCGGCGGTTCGATGAGAGATGATTCGGCAAAGTGTTTCGGGTCAATCTCATCGCCGCGAATCGGCGAAAACACGCGAAATCCGTCGTCTGCCAGCCGCATATCGTAGCCGTAGCTCGAAGCTCCGGCGGAAATTATTTTATTTTCGCCGGCGTAGCGCACGAGTTCGGGCAAAAACGGGTCAATCATTTTTGCTTCTTCAGCCATCCGGCGAATCCAAAGGTCTGATTTAATCATTCAAAAAATTCCTGTTTAAATTTAAAGTTTTTTGGCTCGCGTGGTGATGTAAGTCGGCATAAAACGCGCGAGCGGGTGACGGCGATGATGATCTTCGTAAAAACCGATTAACGCAAATCCGGCGTCGAGCTGTCCGCCGATTTGGTCTGCCAAAGTATGGCTGAATTCGAGCGGCTCGCCTTTGTCCGTGTAAAAACGCCGTTCTTCATCCGTTAGATTTTCCAAATCCGAATACGGCAGCGTATATTTAATTTCAAGCTCGCCTTTTTCGGCAAGCAATGGATCGAAAATGTATAAAGCCGGCTTATTAAAACCAGCCAAAAGCGTCCCGCAGCGACGCAAAACTCTGTAACATTCGCGCCAGACGGGGCGAACGGCGGGCGCGAAACAATTTGAAACCGGATGAAAAATCAAATCGAAGCTCTCGTCTGCAAAAACCGAAAGGTCTGCCATTTCGCCCTGCACGGTTTTGAGAGATAAATTTTCGCGCGCGGCAACTTTCAAATCCTGTTCGAGCTGGGCAGGCGAATTATCGAAAACCGTTACATTTGCGCCCGCAGCCGCCAGAATCGGAGCTTGCTGTCCGCCGCCCGAAGCGAGACATAAAATATCTACGCTTTTTAAATCCGCCGGAAACCAATCGCGCGGCGTGGGCTTGGTTTCGGTCAAAAGAATCGAAAAATCGCCGCGTCTGGCGGCTTCGATTGTTTCCGCAGAGACCGGCACAGTCCATTCGTTTCCCTTTTCGACCTCGCGGTTCCAAGCGGCGCGGTTGTATTCGACGATGTTCATTGAAAAACTCAAAAAGACAATTTCGAGTTCTTTTATTTATCATTTCCAGCCGCCGAGTTCAAACGCAAGCTGCCGTCGCCTACTGTGAATAAAAATTTCGCGCCGCCGCTTCCGGCTCTCGCCTGAATTGCTTTTTCGGTAAATTTCGCGCGGTCGCGCGGTTTTAGAGTGTGGAAGGAATTTTCGATTTGTCCCGTGCGTAAGATTTCGGCGTTAATGTCTGCGTTCATATCCGGCGGCATTGTGATGTTTAGCTCTCCGTTTGCCACCTGCACGTCGGCGCCGCTTCCGCGCCAGCTTCTCGCCGTTGCATTAAACTTTATTTTGCCGCTGCCGAAAGTCGCCATTACCACACCGCCCGAAAACGTCAGGTCAGCGTTTTCCGTCTGCGAGGCTTTAATCACAATCACGCCTTCGACGCCCGATAAATTTAAATCGCCGCGCCCGGAGTTAATTTCCAAATCGGTGAACGACGGCAGCTTGATTCGATAATCAATGCGAAACGGAACGTTTAAAAGCCGTTTTGGAAATTGCTTGAAATTCTTTTTAAGAAATTGTTTGTCGTGCGCGCCGGTCGTCAAAATGCGGATGTGATTAGTTTCGGCATCGGCGACGAAGCTGTTGGCTTGTCCGAGCAAATTTAAATCTTCTTCGCTGGCGGCTTCGATTGAGATTTCAGCCGTAATTTCGATTTGTCTTTGCTGCCAGCCTTCGATTGCGATTGAACCGGCGGGCGCGCCCAAAAGCGTAACGCTTCCGCCCGGATTCAAATCGAGACGCTCGGTTTTAATTGTAGTGCGCTTAAAACGATTTTGCCCGGAATCGGTTTGTCCGAAAATGAAAAGCGGCAGCGCTAAGAAAACGGCTGCCGCAAATAAGATTTGTTTTGAATTCACTTTTTTAACGTAGAATAAAAGCAATTGTCCCGCGTTTATTGAGGATCGTCATATTCGCGCGACCGTCGTTGACGCTTCCGGTAACTTTACGCCCTCCGCTCTGAAAACTCAATCCCGAATTTCCCAGAGGTCCGAGAGCGAAATTGTTGGGTTCCGACGCAGTTGCGGAAAGTCGGAAAGACGAAGAAAATGGAATGCGAATGTTAATGTCGCCGCGCAACAATTTAAAGCTGTAAGTTCCGCCGGATTGCAGTGTGCCGTCGAAAAAGATATTGCCGCTTGAGCTTTCCGCCATCACCGTATCGGCTTTGATGTTGGATAAGCTAACGTCGCCGTCAAGGCTGATTTTAGCGCGAATCATCGAACCGGAAACGTCGCGGACTTCTAAATTGCCCATTTTGGTTTCGATGTCAACGGCTGAATCGTAAGGCACCCAGACTTTGAAATTAATGCTTCCAATATCGCCGCGTCCCTGATTGTCGCGGACGATGTTAATAGTTAGCGCATTGTTTGACGATTCGGGAAGCATTTTCGCCGCCGACGATTCCATTTTCGCCGAGACGCGGATTTCGTCGCGCTGCCAGCCGTAAACGGTGATTGTCCCCGTCATATTGGTGAGCTGAAGCCGGACATTTTTATTTGTCCGGTAAGTTTTGGTAAATTGCTTCTGCGCCCAAACAGCGGGCGAAAAAACCAGTGAAGCAAAAATAATGAGTAAACAAGCCTTCATTCTTCGAGTCTTTGCGTAAATAGTAAATCGTAAATAGCGCGCGGCGTAAAAGGTTGTTAGAGCAAAACAACCGGAGAACAGCTAAACTACAGCACCGGACGCTATTCACGATTTACTATTCACTAAAACCTTATAAATCAGCAAACTCCCGTAACAATTCCATTTTGTCGCTGAGCGCCGAGTTGAGCATTTCTTCGGAAACTTCGTCGTGAGGATTAACCTGCAATTGTTTTTCCTGTTCGGCGACGATCATATCAAGCTCTTGCAAATTACGGTCGAAAGCATCGCGCAGGTGCTGATTCCACTGTCTTTTGCGCTGTTCGACGCGGCGCGACCAGTAATCAATCGCAATTTGCTGTTCCTGAAGGCGCGCGTCAATGCCATTGTGCGGTTTTTCAGCCACTTTTGTTGAACCAAAAACGTTCAAAACGTGCGACATTAAACCGGGTTGTTGAACAGTTGAAGCGGAAAAAGTTTGTGTGCTCGACGTCGAATTCTGCTGCAAAGCGACAACCGTCACCAGCGCCGTGATCACAACGGTTCCTAAAACCGCCGAAGCGAGCTGGTGCGACGATAGCTGCCAGCTTTGATTAAGCCAGCGCGCGGCGAAACCGCCGTTAGCGTGCGCGGGCTGCAATTCCGGCTCTTTATGGACAAGCGCGCTTTGTTCGCCTTCAATCAAATTGCTGATTCGCAGCCACAGGGCTTGCGAGTTCGGCGGCGAGTCGGGAGCGTTTCGGACTTCCAAACAGCAGTTTAGAATCGCCGAAAAATCCGCGCGCAAAACAGCGCACAGCGCGCAAATTTCAAAATGGCTTTCGATTGCGGCACAGTCTTGTTCCGATAGTTCACCGTCTAGATATTCGTTGACGTGTGCCTGACACCATTCACAGTTCATTTTTCATTGCCTCGAAATCGAAAAAACTTCATGGTTGCCGTCGCGCAACCTTTTGGATAAATTTGCCGCTTGAAAAACGGCTCATTTTTTATGTGTGCGGCGGCTTCGATTAAAAATTCGTTATAACCGGAGCGCACAAGTTTGGAAGCTAGGAAACTTCATTTTGTTGCCTTAGCAAATCACGTAATTTTCTGCGCGCCTTGTGAAGCTGCGATTTTGACGTGCCGATGCTCAAACCGAGCATCTTTGCAATCTCTTCGTGTTCGTAGCCTTCAACGTCGTGCAAAACGAAAATCGTGCGATAACCGCGCGGCAATTGACTGATTGCTTTGTCCAAAGCGATACGGTCAACCACCGGCATCCGGTCGTAATGTTCCGTTCCGGGAACGATTTGTTCGGGCGTGTCGCCTTCTTCGGTCGTTTTTTCGTCTTTGACCGAGCGTTTGCGGAAATGCATTAAAACCTGATTGACCGTCAAACGGTGCAGCCAGGTCGTAAACGCCGATTCGCCGCGAAAGCTGCCGATTTTGCGGAAAAGCTGGATAAAAACTTCCTGCGTCAAATCTTCGGCTTCCGGCGGATTTTGCGTCATCCGCAGACAAAGACTGTAAACGCGGCGATGATGCCGCTGATAAATTCGCTCAAACGCCGCCATTTCGCCGCCCGCCGCCGCTTGCGTGAGAGCGTAATCGCTCGCTTGCGCATCCGGCTTTGGCTTTGATTTGGATTCAGTTTGTTTGGTCGAATCGGGAACAGCTAAGGGCTTGGCGTTTTCGTCCTGCTCGATATGGCAAGATACGCCGTCTAAAGTTTGCGAAGTCACATTCATCGTTCGCGCTCCAAATTTTCGATTCTTCTGTACAGAGTCTGTGCAATCTCGCGGTTATGACGCGGTTGTCCTTTATCATAGTTGCTCGAAAGGCGGCGAAATTTTACAACTTTTAATTTATAGGCGGCAAC